>NZ_JAMXAX010000149.1 GCF_023913775.1 Acidovorax facilis | reverse complement strand
ACCTGCTCCACCACCGCCAATTTAAAGGCCAGCGTGTAGTCGCGCTGCGTGCGTTTGACACTCGATTCCATGACACATGCCCTTTTGAAAGGTCCACGTGTCAACGCTGGGTAGGACGGGTCACACCCGCAAAAAAAGCCCCGCAAATGCGGGGCTTTTTTGATACTGCAAGTACCGCAGTTCAGCAGATGGCTCCAGGGAGCTGCTGCATGCACTGGTGCGAGGTTGTGTTCGAACGGCCGGGCGCGGGTGCGTTTGCCTTTGCCGTAACCGAGCCAGCCGCTAGGCCTTTCACCACGGCATCCCCGGTCTGAAGCGAACGGTCGAACACCAGCGACTCGCCAAATACCAGCTCCACCCAGGTCGGGTAGGTGTAGGCTGTACCACGGTTATGGTCCACCACGGCGCCGATGACGCCGCCAAGGACGATATTCCCCGCCATCCCGCCATTGGGGCGGGATATCAAGCGTGCGTTGGCTGGCTGCTCTCCATTCTTCGTGCAGACGATCGTCATATCGCCCGCTGAACGGCGCAGTGCCTGCGTGCCGCCAGACTTGAAGCTTGTCGATCCATAGTCGTTCGTTGCCACACAGTCGGCGCCAGCTACCACCGCGCCACTCTTTTGCCTTGTATCCACGCGGACGCCGTGGGTGGTGTCGTTCGTTACCGAAGCACACCCGACCAACGTCATTGCGGTTGCCACTGCCATCAATGCTTTCACAAGAATCCCTCCCAAGTCATTTTGTAGTCACACACAAGCGCTTCGGGCGCATTCAGGGGAACCTCGCAAGGCCCCGTCTTCAGCGCCGCCCCCGGCATCCATCCAACGAATTCAAGGGACACCTGAAAACTCCCCGCGCCGTCTCGTACCAGCCAGCCGGTCCAGACGCCCTCATTCGAGCGCAGGATGGTAGTGCGAGAAATACGCTCGACAGCGATGGGCTTGCGAATTTCGGGGGCTACCGAAACACAATGTTTTAACGCTTGCATCTTGCAATCAAGATCCCGCCATGCCCTTTGTGTGCATACTTATTGCTTGGACCCGAGCGCACATCCCCTTTTGTTGCATTTCACAAGGACCCCAACCATGACCACTCGCCGCATCTTCACTGGCAGCCTGCTCTGCACCTCCATGGCCCTGTCCACAGCCCTGACGCTCGCACCATCACTGGCCACAGCGCAGTCCAAGCTCAAGGTCGCGGCGATCTACACGGTACCCTTCGAGCAGCAATGGGTGAGCCGCATCCACAAGGCCCTGAAGGCCGCAGAAGCACGTGGCGAGATCGAATATAAGGCCAGCGAAAACGTCAGCAACGCCGACTACGAGCGCGTGATGCGCGAATACGCCACCGGCGGAAACCAGCTCATCCTGGGCGAGGCCTTTGCGGTGGAAGCTGCTGCGCGCAAGGTGGCCAAGGACTTCCCCAAGACTTCCTTCCTGCTGGGCTCGTCGGGCAAGCCGCAGGCGCCCAACTTCAGCGTGTTCGACAACTACATCCAGGAGCCCGCGTACCTCAGCGGCATGGTCGCGGGCGGCATGACCAAGACGAACAAGATCGGCATGGTGGGTGGCTTCCCCATCCCCGAGGTCAACCGCCTGATGCACGCCTTCATGGCGGGCGCCAAAGAGACCAACCCCAAGGTCGAGTTCACCATCACCTTCATCAACAGCTGGTTTGACCCGCCCAAGGCCAAGGAAGCCACCTTTGCAATGATCGACAAAGGCGCCGACGTGCTCTACGCCGAGCGCTTTGGCGTGAGCGACGCGGCCAAGGAAAAAGGCAAGCTCGCCATCGGCAACGTGATCAACACCCAGGACAAGTACCCCGACACGGTGGTGGCATCGGCCATCTGGCACATGGAACCCAGCATCGACCGCGCGCTCAAGCTGGTCAAAGAGGGCAAGTTCACTGCCGAGGACTACGGTCCGTATTCGATGATGAAGCACAAGGGCTCTGAACTCGCGCCTCTGGGCACGTTCGAGAAGAAGGTGCCCGCCGACATCGTGGCCAAGGTCAAGGCGAAAGAGGCCGATATCCTGGCGGGCAAGTTCACTGTAAAGGTAGACGATAGTCAGCCGAAATCGACGGCCAAGTAAGCACTGAATGTGGCGGGCACCCACCCTGCCCGCCCCTGTTCCAGTCTGTGCACAGGCCACCCCAGCAAAGCGGTGGCCTGTTTGTTTTTTCGCGTTGACTGCGCGCACCGCTCTTTTTCTTTGACGAGGCACCACACCCATGCAATCCCTCCCCGCCACCAAGCCCTCCCTGATCTCCCGGTGCACACGCCTGCTGGGCGCCCTCACCCTCGCCGCCGTGGTGGCAGGCTGCGCCACCACCGCGCCCGGCAAGACGGCCGTGCGGCTGGACGACACGCCCCGCATCGCCGTCATCTCCGCCTTTGCGCCGGAGCTGACAGTGCTGCTGCCCCAGGTGCAGCAACCCGCCAAGCACAGCGTCAACGGCGTGGAGTTCACCACCGGCACGCTCGAAGGCAAACCCGTGGTGGTGTTCCTCTCGGGCATCAGCATGACCAATGCAGCCATGAACACCCAACTGGTGCTGGACCGCTTCAACGTGAGCCATGTGGTGTTCAGCGGCATTGCGGGCGGCGTGAACCCCAGCCTGCACATTGGCGACGTGACGGTGCCCGCGCAGTGGGGCCAGTACATGGAATGGCTGATGGCGCGCGAAGACAAGCCCGGCCAGTACAGCGCCCCCGCCTGGATGAAAAGCGAGCTGACGATGCCTGCCTTCGGCATGATGCACCCGCGCCCGGTCGAGGTTCGGTCTGCCGCTAAGCCCCAGCTCAGCAAGAAGTTCTGGTTCGAGGCTGACCCGAAGATGCTAGCCACCGCCCGCAGCTTGCAGAACGTGGGCCTGGAGCACTGCCTGGCCGCCACCTGCCTCAAGCAGCGCCCACAACTGGTGGTGGGCGGCAACGGCGTGTCGGGCCAGGCCTTTGTGGACAACAAGGCCTTCCGCGAATACGCATTCAAGACCTTCGAGGCCAACGTGCTCGACATGGAAACCGCCGCCACCGCCATGGTGGCGCACAGCAACGGCGTGCCCTACATCGCCTTCCGCTCGCTGAGCGATCTGGCGGGAGGTGGCGAGGGCGAGAACGAAATGGGCACCTTCATGGGCCTGGCGGCGGCCAATTCGGCCAAGGTACTGCGCGCGTTTCTGGCGGCCTGGAAGTAGATGGACTCCACCACAGCGCCCGTCCTGCGCTTGTCGGGCATCACCAAGCGCTTCGGCAAGCTCGTCGCCAACGACAGCATCAGCCTGACCCTCGCACGCGGCGAGGTACTGGCCCTGCTGGGCGAAAACGGCGCGGGCAAGTCCACGCTGATGTCCATCCTGTTCGGGCACTACGTGGCCGACGAAGGCAGCATCGAAGTCTTCGGCCAGCCCCTGCCCCCCGGCCAGCCGCGTGCGGCGCTGGCGGCGGGCATTGGCATGGTGCACCAGCACTTCACGCTGGCCGACAACCTCACCGTGCTGGACAACGTGCTGCTGGGCAGCGAGCCGCTGTGGCAGCCTTTCTCGCGCCGCAGCGAAGCGCGGGCCAAGCTGCTGGCCGTGTCGCAGCAATTTGGCCTTCCGGTCAGCCCCGATGCGAAGGTGGGCAGCCTCTCGGTGGGCGAGCGCCAGCGCGTCGAAATTTTGAAAGCGCTGTACCGTGGCGCCCGCATCCTCATCCTGGACGAACCCACCGCCGTGCTCACCCCACAGGAAAGCGAGGCACTGTTCGATACCCTGGCGCAGATGGTGGCCCAGGGCCTGTCCATCATCTTCATCAGCCACAAACTCGGCGAGGTGCTGCGCGTGTCGCACCGCGTGGCCGTGCTGCGCCAGGGCAAGCTGGTCGCCGAGGCGCCTGCGCAGGGCACCACCCAGGGGCAGCTCGCGCAATGGATGGTGGGCCATGCGATTGAGGCCGCAGAGCGCCGCCCGGCACAGAGCGTGGGCGAGCCCGTCTGCACCATGCACAACGTCGGCACAGCCCCCACTGTCCGCGACCGACTTCACAACGTGTCGCTCAGCCTGCGTGCCGGTGAAATCGTCGCCATCGCAGGCGTCAGCGGCAATGGCCAGGTGGCGCTGGCCGATGTGCTGTGTGGCGTGCGCGCGGCCAGCGCAGGTCAGATCACGCTGCGTGGTGCGCCGCTGCAGGCCCGGCCCGCGTGGGTGGTGAACCAAGGCGTCGCACGCATCCCCGAAGACCGCCACGCCGTGGGCGTGGTGGGCGACTTGCCCGTGTGGGAAAACACCGTGTCCGAACGCCTGCGCAGCCATTGGTTTGCGCACCCGTGGTTCAAGGCCTTCTGGGTCAAGCGCCGCGCAGCGCGCCAGCATGCGCAGCGCGTGGCCGAAACGTTTGATGTGCGCGGCGGCGGGCCGGATACGCCCGCGCGGTCGCTGTCGGGCGGCAACATGCAAAAGCTCATCCTGGGCCGGGCGCTGTTGCCGCCGCAGGATGACGCTGGCAACACAGCGCCCGCACCCCAACTCATCGTGGCACACCAGCCGACCTGGGGGCTGGACATTGGTGCAGTGATGTTTGTGCAGCAGCAGCTCATTGCAGCGCGCGATGCGGGCGCTGCGGTGCTGCTGATTTCAGATGACCTGGACGAAGTGCTGGCGCTGGGCGACCGCGTGGCGGTGATGCACGACGGGCACTTGAGCGAGGCCCGGCCCGCAGAAGACTGGACGCGCGAAGCCATCGGCCTTGCCATGGCCGGAGCGACCCACTGAGCGACAACAAGAAAAACCCATGAGACTCGAAAAACGCAACCACACCTCCCCCGCCGCCTACGTGCTGGCGCCGGTGGGCGCAGTGGCCTTCACCCTGCTCATCAGCGCCCTGTTGGTGCTATGGGCCGGGGCACCTGTAGGCAAGACCTACACGTTGCTGCTCCAAGGCGCATTCGGCTCGGTGTTCGCGCTGACGGAAACCCTCACCCGCGCCACCCCGCTGATCCTGACCGGGCTTGCGGCGGCCGTCGCCTTCCGCGCGCGGCTGTTCAATATTGGGGCCGAAGGGCAGCTCTACGCCGGGGCGCTGGCCGCCGTGGCGGTGGGCGGCATGCACGGCGGCACGGGGCTGGAGTGGTCGCCCTACGTGCTCTTTCCACTCATGATGTTGGCGGCAGCCCTCGCCGGGGCCGCGCTGCTGCTGGGCCCGGCGCTGATGAAGGCGCGGCTAGGGGTGGACGAGGTCGTCACCACGCTGCTGCTCAACTTCGTCATGCTGTTGCTGGTGTCGGCCCTGCTGGACGGGCCGATGAAAGACCCGCTCTCGATGGGCTGGCCGCAGAGCGTGGCGCTGCAGAGTGACTTGGAGTTGTCCAAGCTTGTGCCGCAGACGCGGCTGCACACCGGCCTGCTGTGGGCCGTGTCGCTGGCCGTGATGCTGTGGGCGCTGCTGGCGCGCACGGTGCCGGGGTTTGACATCCGCGCCGCCGGGGCCAATGCGCGGGCTGCGGCCTTTGCAGGCGTGCCCATCACCCGCACCGTGGTGCTGGTCGCCCTGCTCTCAGGCGGGCTGGCGGGGCTGGCGGGGGCTATCGAGGTGGCGGGCCGCACTGGGTATGTAACGCTCGACATGTCGCCCGGCTACGGCTACAGCGGCATTGTGATTGCCATGCTGGCGGGGCTGCACCCGCTGGGCGTGATTGCGGCGGGCACCTTTGTGGCGGGCGTGCTGGTGGGGGCCGACAGCATGAGCCGTGCGGTGGGCGTGCCGACCTACATTGCGGATGTGATCGTGGCAACCTCGCTGATCGCGGTGCTCGTGGCGGGGCTGCTCACGCAGTACCGCGTGCGCTGGAAGTGAGGGCGGCATGAACCTTCATTCACACCAGAATTTCAAGAAAAATGGGCCGTTACCGCGCGTCCATCATGCCTTTTTTGCTATCAAAAACAAAGCAAACCATGCCGGAGCAGCCGCATGACCGAACTGCTCGACATCCTCGCCAACCCTGCGTTCTGGATCGCCACACTGCGCGTGGCCACCCCGCTCATCCTGGGCACGCTGGGGGTTTTGCTGTGCGAACGCGCGGGTGTGCTCAACCTGGGCATTGAAGGGATCATGGTGGCCGGGGCCTTTACCGGCTGGCTCACGGTGTATGCAGGCCATGGGTTGTGGACCGGGGTGCTGGTGGCGGCGCTCACCGGCGCTGTCTTCGGGCTATTGCACGCCTGGCTGACCGTGGGGCTGGCGCTGTCGCAGCATGTGTCGGGGCTCGGCATCACGCTGCTGGCCACGGCGCTCAGTTACTACGGCTATCGCGTGAGCTTCCCCAAAGTGAACACACCACCCACCATCGAGCCGTTTGCGCCGATGGAGTGGCTGGGCATTCCCATCCTGTCTGCGCAGACGCCGCTCACGCTGCTGGCCCTACTGCTGGTGCCGCTGCTGGCCTGGGTGCTGCTGCGCACGCCACTGGGCCTGGCCGTGCGCATGGTGGGCGAGAACCCGCAGGCGGCCGAAGGCCAGGGCATCTCGGTGGCGGCTACACGCACGGGCGCCATCGTGGCGGGCTCGGCGTTGATGGGCGTGGCGGGGTCGTTTCTCACGCTGTCGGCCTTCAACGCGTTTTTCTTCAACATGATCAACGGGCGCGGCTGGATCTGCGTGGCGCTGGTGGTGTTTGCGTCCTGGCGGCCCGGCAAGGCGTTGCTGGGCGCCCTGCTGTTTGCCTTCTTCGATGCGCTGCAGCTGCGCCTCCAGCAGGCGGGCGATGCGTGGCTGCCTTACCAAGTGTATCTGATGCTGCCGTACCTGCTGTCGATCCTGGCACTGGTCCTGGTGGCGCGCAAAGCCGCATATCCGCAGGCGCTGATGAAGCCGTATCGCAAGGGAGAGCGGTGAAGCTTGTTCCACATACTTTTGCCCGTTGGCTGGCCCCGGCTCTGCTGGCCTGCGCGGGCCAGGCCCACGCACTGGGGATGGAGATGCCGTATGAATCCTTTGCCACTGCACCCGATGTGGACTGGATCAAGGTCTGTGGCCAGTGGCCCGCGCCCGAGCAGCCCGGAGAAAGCCGCGGCATGTATCGCATCGTGCACGCCACGCGCTACGCGCAGTCGTTCTTGTACCTGCAGTGGATCGTGCGCGACGGCACCGACAGTGCCATCGAGGTCCACTCCGAGAGCTTTGCGCAGATCAACAACGACCACGCCTCCCTCACGCTGAGCCAAATGAACTGCCAGGCCACGCGCCGAGGCATTCGTTTTACGGCCCGGGCGGAGTCGGGCCATGGAGACCGTACTTTCCGCATCACCATCGATGCAGGGCACAAGCCAGGCGATGTGCGTTTTCGCACTACTCAAAAGCGCTGAGCCCCTGCCGACCATGCCCGCCACGCCGCTTCATCACGTCGCACCACCCGTGTTGCCACCCACGGTGCTGGCGCGTTGGCAGTTCAACACCACCGACGCCAACCCCACCACGGTGTTGCCCGACGGCTGCAGCGACCTCATCTTGCATATCGACGCGCGCGGCCAGTCTGCCTGGCATATCTCTGCATTGGCCGATGCTGCAATGGTCGTGCCGGGGCGTGCGGGCGAACAATGGCTGGGCTTTCGCCTTGTACCGGGCACCCGCATTGACGCGTCAGCCTTGTTGAGGTCTGCACAAGCTATCTGGCAGCAAGCCCAGCACCGCGCAGGGCGGCCCTCCTTCAGCTTTGCCGGTGGTGGCACAACGGCGCCGGAAGCCTTGTTGCTGGAAGCCATCGACCAGCACACCCGCGCGGACCCGCGTGCGCAAGAAGCGCTCCGCTCGCTGGCGCATTGCCGCACCGTAGCCGCGGCGGCGCACAGCCTGGGAGTCTCAGAGCGCAGCCTGGAGCGCATGACCCAACGTACCACCGGCCAAACGCCCCGCTTCTGGCGCGCCCTGGCCCGCGTGCGCAGAGCAGCACAGGCCTTGGGCACTGTGCAACCGCTGGCCGAAATTGCGGCGGATCACGGCTATGCCGACCAGGCGCACTTCAGCCGCGATTGCCTGCGCTGGCTGGGGCAAACGCCTGCAGCCCTGCGCTGCACGCCACAACTGCTGGCCACTGTGGGGCAGGCGGGCTATGGCTGATCCTCATGTGAAATCCACGCCGTTGGTCCAGCAACACCGTCTACGCCTCCATGACCACGGCAGTTCAAACGGCTGGCGGCCCCACAGGCGTGCACAGCTCCACCAGCGCCCCGTTGATATCCGCCACATAGGCCACGATCTGGCCCCAGGGCATCTGCTCGGGCGCCTGCACCAGGCGCGCACCGGCATCCACCGCGCGCTGCACAGCGGCGGCCACGTCGGCCGTGGTGAACGCGATCTCGAAACTGGGCGCATCGGCCGACGCGCGCTGCGGGTTCTTGCCCAGCTCAGACATCAGCCGCAGCGACGAGAACGCCAGCGCGGTGGCGCCGGTGTCCAGTTCACCAAAATCCCCCGCCTCGTGCACGAAACGGCGGACAAAGCCGAAAGCAGCTTCGTAAAAAGCGATGGTTTTGGGAACGTCTTCGACGTAGAGAATGGTGTAGCCAAATTGCATGAGAGCTGCCTTTGTAAGAATGGATGCACTGAATCGTTGATGCTCAAAGCGAGACCCAGAGCTTAGGCACAGAGCCCGCTCACGTCTTGAAAAAACCCGACACCTAGCCTGACCCACAAGACCCACGCCATGCTCGACCTGCTCATCACCCACGCCACCCTGCCCGACGGCTGCCAGAACATGTCGATTGCCGTGCAGGACGGCCGCATCACCGAAGTGACTGAAGGCCTGCAAGCCCCCGCGCACGAAACAGTGGATGCGGGCGGCCTGCTCGTCAGCCCACCGTTTGTGGATGCGCATTTCCACATGGATTCGACCCTGAGCTACGGCCAACCGCGCGTGAACGAGAGTGGCACGCTGCTCGAAGGCATCGCGCTGTGGGGCGAGCTCAAGCCGACGCTGACGCACGAGGCCATCGTGGAGCGCGCCCTGCGCTATTGCGACATGGCCGTGGCGCGCGGACTGCTGGCTGTTCGCAGCCATGTGGACACCAGCCACGAAAGCCTGCTGCCGGTGCAGGCCCTGCTGGATGTAAAGCAGCGCGTGGCGCCCTACCTGGACTTGCAGCTAGTCGCCTTCCCGCAAGACGGCGTGCTGCGCGCGCCCGGCGGGCTCGACAACCTGAAACGCGCTCTGGATATGGGCGTGGACGTGGTGGGTGGAATTCCGCACTTCGAGCGCACCATGGCCCAAGGCGCCGAGAGCGTGAAGATCCTCTGCGAGCTGGCGGCCGGGCGCGGCAAGCGCGTGGACATGCACTGCGACGAATCCGACGACCCGCTGTCGCGCCATGTGGAAACCCTGGCGTTTGAAACCCAGCGCCTGGGCCTGCACGGCCGCGTGACGGGCTCGCACCTCACCTCCATGCACAGCATGGACAACTACTACGTGAGCAAGCTCATCCCCCTGATGGCCGAGGCCGATCTGGGCGTGGTGGCCAACCCGCTCATCAACATCACGCTGCAGGGCCGCCACGACACTTACCCCAAGCGCCGGGGCATGACCCGCGTGCCCGAGCTGATGGCTGCCGGTCTCACCGTCGCTTTCGGCCACGACTGCGTGCTGGACCCCTGGTACAGCGGCGGCAGCGGCGACATGCTGGAGGCCGCGCACATGGGCCTGCACGTGGGGCAGATGACCAGCCAGGCTGCGATGCGGCAGTGTTTTGATGCGGTGACGGTGAACCCGGCACGCCTGCTGGGCCTGGAGGGCTATGGCATTGCGCCCGGCTGCCACGCCGACTTCGTGTTGCTGCACGCGCGCAACCCGGTGGAGGCCATCCGCTTGCGCGCTGCGCGGCTGGGGGTATGGCGGCGGGGCCAGCGGGTAGCGAGCAGCCCAGCGCCGGTGGCACAGTTGCGCCTGCCAGGGCGGCCAAGCAGTATAAATTTCATTTCAACGGGCAGCTCTTGAGGTCTGTCACAGTTCACATGCCTCGACGACCGTTCGCCACGACCTTGGGTGACCCAGCGTGCCAGACGACTACCATCGGGACACTCCAGCGGGGAATGATCATCCCGTGCTGCACCACCTCCAGCGCCTTAACCCCTTGGTCGCTTTCGCCATGCATAAACAACTCCTCCTCTTCATTGCGGCGCTCACATTCAGCGCCACTGCGAGGGCGGAAGCAAGCCTTGCGGACCTGATTTTCATGATGCCCAAGCTCGTCTTGATGGGTATCTACAACGAGTTAGCCAGGCCCTGGCTGCTGGCGGGCCTGTGGGGTGCTGCCATACTGTTCTGGCTGGTGCGCGCAATCACCGGCCGAGATGCCGTCGGCGAACTGCTGGATACGTTCACCTACCCACGCAAGCCTTGGATCAATACCAGCAGCTACGGTGCCATGGCTTTGCTGGCAATGGCCACGCTGCTTTATGTGCTGGTGGGCTATGCCCTGTGGGGAGCCCCCCAACGCTATGGGGGGCCCAGCTTTCCGCAGCATTCAGCACAGCCATCGAAGGGGCCTGTCGTCAAGCACACCCTGCCCTACCCTTATGGTAAATCACCAGATAACCGGCGAGGCGAATGGCCCAAATCCAGTGGCCGCTTACTCGGCCAACCTTACCTGGCCGCTGGTGGGGACACCCTGATCACGCTAAACAATCCCGGCGATGAAGGACTATGGGTGCGCCTGTGCGCAGCGGACGCCAACCCCTGTTCCCCGCTGAGGCAGGCCTACTTGTCGCCCCGCGGAGGCTACACACTGGACCGCGTGGACGAAGGCAAATACCGCGTGATATTTACCCAGACCAGTGGCAAGAACCTGTCAGGAAGCACCCGCGCGTTCTCAGTCACCGGAGACCGAAGGGGCAGCTTCAATATGCCCCTGAAAGAATTCGACACCAAGCCCTGAAACTCTCGCCCGGTGTGGGACACAGGAAGCGCTGGTGCACTCATGCCATGCGCGCAATCGTCTTGCGAAACCGCGCCAGCGCCAGGCTGAACAGCACGGCCCCAATCCCCAGCAGCCACACCAGCGACGGCCACACCACCGCCCAGCCCGCGCCCCGATAGAGGATGGCCTGGGCCAGCTCGGTGAAATGCGTGGTGGGCGCCAGCGCCATGCCGTACTGCACCCACAGCGGCATGCTCTCGCGCGGGGTGACGCCGCCTGACAGCATCTGCAGCGGCATCATCACCAACACCATCAGCAGCCCAAACTGCGGCATGCTGCGCGCCACGGTGGCCATGAAGATGCCCATGGACGTGGTGGCAAAGAGGTGCAGCGTGGCGCCCAGCAGGAACAGCGGCACCGAGCCCTCGATGGGCACCCCAATCGCCCAGCGGATCACCGCCGTGAGCGACACCCAGGTAGCGACCAGCACCACCAGCGCCATGGCCCAGACCTTGGCCAGCATGATCTCGCCCGGCGTGACGGGCATCACCAGCAGATGCTCCACCGTGCCATGCTCGCGTTCGCGGATCAGCGCGGCGCCGGTGAGGATGATGGAGAGCATGGTCACGATGTTGATCAGCTCCATCAAAGACCCAAACCACGCAGGGTTGAGCGCCGGGTTGAAGCGTGCGCGCACCGTCAGTTCGATGGGCTGGGCCGCCACGGCGCGGTCGCGCTGCACAAACTCCGTCACCTCCAGCTGCACGATCTGCTGCACCGCCCCATTGGCCGTGAACGCCTGCCCCATGCGCGTGGCGTCGATGTTGAGCTGCACTTGCGGCACCCGGCCCGCCAGCACATCGCGCTGGAAATGGGCGGGGATGTGCAGCACCAGCGTGAAGTGGCCAGCGTCTAGCCCCGGGTCCACCTCGCGCATGCTGACCATGGCCGGGCGTGTGAACTGGGGCGCGTAGAACGCCGTGGCGATGCGCTTGGACAGCGCCGAGTCGTCCTCGTCCACGATGGCGATGGGCACGTGGTACAGCGTCTCGGGCTGCGCCATGCCGGCCGAGTACACCGCCAGCGTGGTGGTGTAGACGATGAGGAACAGCATGGCCGGGTCGCGCCACAGGCTCCACAGCTCCTTGATGCCCAAGCGAAAAATATTGGACCAGCGGCCACGCAGCGCCATATCAGGTCTCCTGCTTTCGTAACAGCAAGATCGCCGCGCCGATGATGACCGGCACCGCCACCAGCATGGGCCAGAACTCGGCCTGCAGGTCTTGCAGGGAGAGCGCCTTGTTGAACACGCCCCGGCTGATGGTGAACATGTGGCTGGCCGGGTAGGCCTCTCCAAACCAGCGCGCAAAGCCCGTCATGGACGACACGGGGTTGATGAGCCCTGCAAACTGCACGGCTGGGATGAGGGTGCCCACCATGGCAAAAAACATGGCCGCAATCTGGCTGCGCGTGACGGTGGAGGCCAAGAGGCCCATGCCCGTAGAGCACAGGCTGAACAGCACGGCGCCCAGCGTCAGCGTGGCAAAGCTGCCGGTGATGGGCACGCCAAACACCGTCACCGCCGCCAGGCACATCAGGCCAAAGTTGAACAGCGCCAGCAGCACATAGGGCAGCTGCTTGCCCAGCATGAATTCGGTGCGTGTGGTCGGCGTGACATACAGGTTGATGATGGAGCCCAGCTCCTTCTCGCGCACCACAGCCAGGGCGGTGAGCATGGCGGGCAGCATCAGCAACAGCAGCGGGATCACGGCAGGCACCATGGACGGCAAGCTGCGCACGTCGGGGTTGTAGCGGTAGCGCGGCTCCACCTCCAGCAGGCCCCGGGGCACCACGCCCGTGCGGCTGCGGCTTTGCTCCACCAGCCATTGCTGGTGCAGGCCCTGGGCGTAGCCGATGACGGTTTCGGCACGCTGCGGCATGGCGCCGTCCACCCAGGCGCCGATCTGCACCGGCTGGCCGCGCGCCACGTCGCGTGCAAAGCCAGGCGGTATCTCCAGCGCCAGCGATATCTCGGCGGAGCGCATGCGCGCGTCCAGCTCGGCGTAGGTGGCAATCGGCGGCTGCTCCGTGAAGTAGCGCGAGCCCGCCAGGTTCAGGGTGTAGGCCCGGCTCAGCGCGGTCTGGTCGCGGTCCAGCACGGCAAAACGCAGGTTCTCCACGTCCATGCTGATGCCGTAGCCCATCACAAACATCAAAATCAGCGAGCCCAGCAGTGCCATGGCGCCGCGCACGGGGTCGCGGCGCAGCTCCAGCGATTCGCGCCACTGGGTGCTGTGGATGCGGGCGAGGCTCTGGCGCAGGCGGGTGGGCCAGGTGGGTGG
>NZ_JAMXAX010000148.1 GCF_023913775.1 Acidovorax facilis | reverse complement strand
GCCCCCCGCGCTCCCAGGACAACGCGCGCCACCTCCAGCGACGAGACAACGCCCCGCGCGCCCACCGCCTCGCGCTTGCTGAAGGAACAGGGCATCCTCACTGAGGCCGAGAACCACTTTGCGCAGTTCGGCTTTGAGGGCGCCTCGCTGGAAAACATCGCAGCCGCCATCGGCATCAGCCGCCACAACCTGCTGTATTACTTTCCGAGCAAAGAGGCGCTGTACCAACGCGTGCTCGACGACGTGCTCACCCAGTGGCTGGCCGGGATGGAAGACTTGTCGCACAGCGACGACCCCCAGCAGGCGCTGCGGCGCTATATCCGCGCCAAGCTGCAGTATTCGCGCACGCGCCCCCAGGGCGCCAAGGTCTTCACCAAAGAGGTGATTGCCGGTGCACCACGTTATGGCAACGCCATCATCGAGCGCGTGGCGCCGCTGCTCAAGACCGAGGTGCGCACCTTCGAACGCTGGGCCCGAGAAGGCCGCATCGCCAAGGTCAACTTCACGCACCTGATGTTCATCATCTGGTCGGTCACGCAGGCCTATGCGGAGCAGGAGGCCCAGTTCGCCCTGCTGCTGGGCAAACCGGCACTGACCGAACGCGACTACGAAAAGGCCGAGGAGCTGATCGTGCGCATGGTGCTCAGCGCGCTGGCGCCGGAGAACCCCCTCTGAAGCAGCCACCAACGCTACTATATTGATAGCTACTTGCGCCTTATAGATAAGCGCTAGAGCAGATTTTTATCTGTAATTTTCGCATCCGATCTTGCGCCGCATGGTGAGCAACACGACGGGCATGGGCGGCGCCCCCCCGTCTTGCCACTGCCCTACCCCTGCTTTTGCTGCCACAGCACATCCAGCACATGCTGGGTGGCCCGCTCGACTGGCCCCGCACGGTGCGCGATACCCAGCGGCCGCCACAGGCGGGGCTGCAGCGGCAGCATGCGGATGCGGGGGTCCAGTGGCACGGAGGTGGAAGCCTCTTGCGGCAGCAGCGTTGCACCATAGCCTGCCGCCACCAGGCTCTTGATGGCGTCGTTGTAGTTCAGCTGGATGCGCGCCTTGGGGTGTTCGCCGGCTTGCGCAAACCACTCGCCCGTCAGCCGTGACAGGCTGGTGCCATCGTCGTTGAGGATCAGCGGCTGGCTCGCCAGCCAGCCGGGAGTGACCCGCGCGGACGAAGGCCAAGTGGACGGCACAAACGCCATGACTGGGTCGCGCCGCCACGGCAGCACCGCCACACCGCGCAGGGCGGCCTGCGGCAGGGCCACCAGGCCCACATCCAGCACACCATTGGCCAGCCGCGACATGGTTTCGTGCGAAGTGAGCACGGCCACCTGCACGTCGATGCCGGGGTGGTGCTGGCCCAGCGCCTCCAGGGCCTGGGGCAGCAGGTGCGCAATGGCCCCCGTGGAGGCGCCCAGGCGCACACGCCCCGCCAGCCCCTGCACCTGGCGTTGCACCAGGTCCATCGCTTCATCCGCATCCGCCAGCAAGCGCCGGGCACGTTCGACCAGCACCTCACCCACGGCGGAAGGACGCACCTCGCCCCGCTTGCGCACCAGCAATGGCGCACCGATGTGGGCTTCCAGATCGGCAATGTGCAGGCTCACCGTGGGCGGCGCCAGGTGCAGCGTGCGCGCGGCTTCTGCGAAGGAGCCCAGGTCGGCAATGGTGACCAGCGTGCGCAGCCGGTCGAGATTGAGTTCGCGCATGACGTTCAGTAAACCTGATCCTGATGTTTGTGAAATTCAACTTTTCAAAGTTTAGACCGGGACCGAAGATTCCACATCCCCTCCATTGCAGGAACCCGCCCCATGACCACCCCACCCCTTGTCTTCATCGATGGCGACCAAGGCACCACCGGTTTGCAGATCCACGAACGCCTGCGTGGCCGCATGGATCTGCAGCTGCTGACCCTGCCCGAGGCCGAACGCAAGAACGCCACCCGCCGCGCCGAGGCCATCAACAGCTGCGATATCGCCATCCTGTGTCTGCCCGATGCCCCTGCCCGCGAAGCAGCCGCCTCCATCGTCAACCCCGCCGTGCGCGTGATCGACGCCAGCTCGGCGCACCGCACGGACCCGCAGTGGGTGTATGGTTTTCCAGAGATGGGCGCAGAACAGGCCGCACGCATTGCAGGCGCCAAGCGGGTCAGCAACCCAGGCTGCTACCCCACGGGCGCCATCGCCCTGCTGCGGCCCGTGGTGCAGGCGGGGCTCGTGCCCGCTGACCTTCCCATCACCATCCACGCGGTGTCGGGGTATTCGGGCGGCGGACGGGCTCGCGTGGACGAACATGAAGGCCCCAACGCTGCCACCGCCCCGGCCTTCCAGCTCTACGGCCTGGGCCTGGAACACAAGCACACGCCGGAAATCGCCCTGCATGCCGGGCTGTCGCAACGCCCGTTTTTTCTTCCGGCCTATGGTTCGTTCCGCCAGGGGATTGCGCTCACCATTGCGCTCCATCTGCGCCAACTGCCCGCAGGCACCACCGGAGAGCGTTTGCACGCTTGCCTGGCCCAGCACTTTCTCGGTGCGGACCATGTTGAGGTCCTGGGCCTGGCGCAAGCGCAAGACACCCAGCACCTGGACCCGCAGGCCCTCAACGGCACCAACCAGCTGCAGCTGGGCGTTTTCAGCAACGCCCGCCATGGCCAGGTGCTGCTGACTGCCGTGTTCGACAACCTGGGCAAGGGGGCATCGGGGGCGGCTGTTCAGAACCTGGATTTGATGATCGGACGGGGCCCACAGAAATCCCAACCGTAACCGCCGTCCGGAGACAAGACAGATATATGCGGTCACGCCCAAAGCGACCGGCACTACAAACCACCGCAGCGCGCTCCATCAAACGGCTCTCTTCTGCGACATTTTTCACGATTTGAGACGTTTTTTGGTCTGCTAAACTGGTTTGGTCTACCGTCCCACCTGGGCTCTGGCCCTCCTCCAAACGCCCTTCCATGGCCCAATCCGGCAAAGCCCCCTACTTTTTCGCCCTGGTTTTGGTATTGGCTGTGCTGGGCGTGTATGTGCCAGGACTGAACAACGAGCTGCTGTTTGACGACATTCGGCTCACGGAAGGCTCCATCTTTAGTGGCTACGGCAGCCTGCTGGACCTCAAGGCGCGCATGGTCTCGTACGGCAGCTTCGTCTGGGTCGACCAGATCGCAGGCGCTGGCTGGTGGAAGCAACGCATCGTCAACATTGCCTTGCACCTGGGTGTGGTGGCTGCCATGTATGCGTTCTTCAAAGCGCTGATGGCCAGCACCCGTTTCCCGCAGGACATGGAGGACCAGGCGCACTTTGCCGCATCGCAAAGGGCTGCATTGCAGGTTGGGGTGGCATTGTTTGCACTCCACCCCATGGCGGTTTACGCGGTGGGCTACCTGATCCAACGATCCATCCTCATGGCAACCCTGTTTGCCGTGCTCGCATGCTGGGCCTTTGTGCGTGGGCTGCAAACCAAGCGAATGGTCTGGTACGCAGGCGCACTGCTGGCCTATCTGCTGGCCATGTTGTCCAAAGAGCATGCTGTGATGACCGCCGCCCTGACCATTCCTATCTACATCCACATACGGCGCCCCAGCTGGAAGAGCATTGCCGTCGTGTTGGGTGCTGCACTTTTGCTGATGGGCGTGGCCACTGCCGCACTGCTGCACTTTCGCGGCGACTTGATTGGTCAGCTCTTTGATGCGCAATCTGTGGCCTTTGCGCAGCAGCTCGAAGCGCTTCGCCCGGGCATTACGCAGCAGATTTTTCCCCTGAGCATCCTGAATCAAGCAGGGCTCTTCTTTGCATACGGGCTGCTCTGGATCGTGCCCTATGTTGGCTGGATGTCTATCGACCTGCGTCCCGCCTTTCCGCTGGGCTTTGCATCGTCCTGGCACCTGGCTGGCGCGGTGGCATATCTGGCGCTCTTTGCAGGGGCCGCGTGGCTGCTGCTTCGTCGCACAGGCGCATTGAGTCTTGCTGCGGTACTCCTTCTTTTTCCACTTTTGTGGTTTGCCACGGAGTTCATCACCGTCTGGGTGCAAGACCCTTTTGTGCTTTATCGCAGCTACCTGTGGGCAGTGGCGCTTCCTGGCTTGCTGGCGATTGTGCTCACCGGCTTCAAGCCCAAAGCAATCTATGCCCTTGGCGCTGTGCTGGGGTTGTTGTGTGGGGCGCTGGCCCTGGAGCGCAACCTTTCTTTGAGCGACGAAGTGGCCGCATGGACCGATGCTGCCGAGAAGATCGATGTCAAAGCCCCCGCCAATGCCGTTGGGCGCAGCCGCCCTTTTCTGAATCTGGGGGCCTACTACCTGCGCAAGGGCATGACAGACCAAGCGCAGTGGAACCTGTCTACTGCGGCAGCCCTTGGAGACCTGGGCGAACTGGGACGCAGTGCACGCTTTAACGCGGGCGTGGTTCTGCAGCTCAAGAAAAAGCACGCGGAAGCACTTCAGGCTTTTGCCGCGGCAGAGGCGCAGGGGTACGCAGAGCCCGCCCTGTATTACCACCGAGGCGAATCCCAAGCAGCGCTGGGGCAACTTGCACCTGCGCTGGAGAGCTTCCACACTGCCGTGGCCAAGGCTGAAAAAGATCCTCAACTGCAGAGTACGGTACCCACAGTGCGCATACGGCTGGTGGAGACCGCGATGGCCCTGCAAAGGTATGACGAGGCCATCAGCGGGTTTAAGGTGCTGCTGCAGACAAACCCCAAAGATCCGCGCCTGCTGCTCGGCCTTGGCATGGCACGGGTGGGCAAAGGCGAAACCAAGGCAGCCATTGAGGTGTTTGATCAACTCATTGCCACCAACCCCGGCGCCCCGGTCTACTACGGCCGCGCCATCGCCCACCACCGGGCGGGCCAGCAGGCAGCAAGCTTGAGCGACATCGATCAGGCCATCAAGCTGGACCCTCGGAACCCGCAGTACAACCAGATGCGTGCCGTCATCGCTGCCCCAAAGAAGTAGCACAAGTAGCGACCAGACAAGCAGGCTGTGACTTTGCGCGTATTACACATTGGCAAGTTTTATCCCCCACACCGAGGGGGGATGGAAGTGTTTCTTGCCGACCTGATTCAAGAGCAGCGGCGCCAGGGCCTGGATGTCCATGCATTGGTGCACGGCGATCCCCTGCCCGATGATCCCGTCTGGTTGCAGCGGGTGCCTGTGCAGTTCAGCGTGATCTACGCACCCATCGCACTGGGATTTCGAAGAGCCCTGGCACAGGCCATTCAGCGCATCCAGCCTGATGTGCTGCACCTGCACATGCCCAACAACTCTGTTTTCTGGGCGCTCACCCTGGCGCAGGCGCGCGACATTCCGTGGGTGGTGCACTGGCATTCCGACGTGGTGGTATCACGCATCCGCACGGCAGTTGCCATCGCCTACCGCCTTTACAGGCCTTTTGAACAAGCCGTACTCAGCCAGGCGGCGCGGGTCATTGCCACATCCACGCCTTACCTGGAAGCCAGCGAGCCGCTTCGAACATGGCGGGACAAATGCGATGTAGTTCCCCTGGGCCTGGATTGCACGAACCCGGCACCACCCGACGACACCGAACCGCTGAAAAGCTGGTCAGCCGAAGATTGCGGCGCACTGCGCCTGTTGTCGATCGGGCGCCTCACCTACTACAAAGGTTTTGAGACACTGGTCCGCGCTGTGACGGGCCAGCCAGGGCTGGAACTGCTGATCATTGGAGAAGGCGAGTCCCGCCAAGAGCTGGAGACCCTCATTGCAACCCAAACCCGGTCCGGCGAGCCGCCCAATGTGCGCCTTTTGGGGAACGTGGGTGACAACGAGAAACATGCCCTGCTTCAGAGTTGTGACGTTTTCTGCCTTGCTTCGTGCGAACGGACCGAGGCCTTCGGAATGGTGCTGCTAGAAGCCATGCACCATGCCCGGCCTTGCATCGTGAGCGACCTGCCCGGATCCGGCATGCCCTGGGTCGTCTCAAAGGCCGATGCTGGCTTGCGCGTTCCCCCGGAAGACGGTATTTCGGGCTGGCGGGCGGCGTTCCAGCACTTGCAAGACCTGCCCGAACAACGCGCGGCATTTGGTGCGGCGGGACAGCGTGCCTTGCTTGAATATTTCTCGATTGCCGCCTGCGCAAAAGCGCTCGCCACCAGCTATAAGCTGGTGACCCCAGAGGCGGAAAAACCGGCTCGGGGCAAGGACCTCCTGGTGGTAATCCCCGCGCGCAACGAAGCCGGCACCATCGGCAGCGTGCTGCAGCATCTGCATGCGCAGGGCTGGCACGATGTGCTGGTCATCAATGACCAGAGCACGGACGATACGGCAGCCATTGCCAGCGCGGCAGGTGCCCGCGTGCTGAATCCTGTGCTCCCCATGGGCGCATGGGGTGGCATGCAAGCGGGTATTCGCTATGCGTTGCTGCATGGCTACCAAGCAGTCATCACCATGGATGCCGATGGGCAGCATGAAGTACAGGAAATACCCACGCTGCTTCAGGCACGCGATCATGCCGATCTGGTCGTCGGAGCATTCCCGGAGCGCGCCAGCAAGCTACGCCAACTCGCCTGGCGCTGGTTTCGCCAACTGGCGGGGTTCGATCTGCGCGACCTGACTTCCGGCTTTCGGCTATACAACCGCAACGTCATGAACGTATTGGCCTCTCGCGAAGCCACGCTGTTGGACTATCAGGATCTTGGCGCCCTGCTTTTGATACGCCGGGCAGGTCTCACGATTGCGGAAGTACCAGTATCGATGAATTTGCGCATTGAAGGGAAGTCGCGCATCTTCAATTCTTGGTTCAGCGTAGCGAAGTACATGGCTGCAACCACATTGCTGTGTCTGGCTCAGTGGGAAATGCCCACGGGACGGAAGTCTTGAATAGCCATACTCCGGCGTCCAGTCTTATACAAAAACCTTGATTCTCGCTAACACCCCAATGGTGGTTGAGGCGCCAGAACGCCGCGCTTCCGAAGCTCTCAGCGCATGTTCGGACTCTTTTGAGCCGCGGTGACCTGCCTCATGCCAGCCGTGCCAAGCTGAAGTTAGTGAAGTCCGTCAACCACCAGGAGAATGACGGACATGAAGAAAAGCAGATTCACCGAGGAGCAGATAATTGGCTTTCTCAGGCAGGCCGAGGCGGGCATGCCGATCAGGGAGCTGTGCCGCAGTGGCGGCTTCAGCGACGCGACCGTCTACAAGTGGCGAGCCAAGTTCGGCGGCATGCAGGCATCAGAGGCGCAGCGGCTGCGTGAGCTCGAAGCCGAAAACCCCAAGCTCAAGAAGCTGTTGGCCGAGGCGCACTTGGACATGCACGCGCTCAAGAGCGTCCCGGGGGTAAAGCGCTAGCCCCACGTGCCAAGCGCGATGCAATCGCACAGATGGTTGCCGAATACCATCTGTCCGAGCGTCGCGCCTGCCGCCTCGTGGGGCTCGCCCGCGACAGCTACCTTCTCCCGCCCGAGGTGGACGCAGCCACCCGTGACTCACAGGCAGGATCGTCGAGATTGCCCAGGCCCGCCGACGCTTTGGCTACCGATGCATCCATGACCTGCTGCGCCCGAAGTTTCCGGGCGTCAATCACAAGCGTGTGTATCGGCTCTATCGCGAAGCCGACCTTGCCGTACGCCAGCGCAAGCGGGTCAAGCGGCTGGCAACGCAGCGGGTGCCGTTGCAAATGGCCCAAACAGGCCACATCCACGGCGGGCCCAAGGCGGCCAACAAGACGGCCTTCGTCGCTGCGGTGCAGACAAGCGTCGATGGCAGTCCCCTGTACATGCGCCTGACGCCTGTGGCGGACTTCACCAACGAGCACATGCGGCAATGGGCCAGTCGCCACCTGGCTGCGGGCTGCCACGTGGTCAGCGATGGCACGCTGCCTTTGCCCAGGTGCGCCAGCCAGGCCCAGGCCACGCATGAGCGCTCTATGACTGGAGGTGGGCGCCAGGGGGCGCAGACACCCCAGCTGCGTTGGGTGAACACCTTGCTGGGTAACCTCAAGACCAGCACGGCAGGGACCTATCACTCATTTGATCACACCAGGTATGCCCAGCGCTACTTAGCCGAGTTTTGCTGGCGATTCAACCGCCGCTGATCTGCCTGCCATGCTGCCCAGACTGTTGAGGGCCTTGGTGACTACTCCTCCACTGCCTTTGAAGCTGCTGCGGGTATCTGAGGTAAGTGGCTAATCAGGACCTATTGCCTGTTGCCGCGTGTCAAAAGGGATGACATTGTCAGCCTGGGCAGCATTCTTTGGCTGGCAACCCTACTGCCCCGCCGATCCACGCCAGCCCCGCCACCACACCGCGTAGGGGTAGGCTAACCACCACTTGAGCGGAATCTTGCCATGGTGCCGCCGCACCACGGCCATCGCCTCCTGATAATGCAGCTGACGATGCTTATTGGTCTTAGTTTGACCATGCACGCGATTGACAGCCACCATGTCCGCTATCCGCACCGGCGAGCCTGCATAGCGGTACAGCCGCCACCACAGGTCGTAATCCATTGCCATGTGCAGACTGGCGTCAACGCCTCCAACCGCCTCCCAGGCGCTGCGCCGCATCAGCGTGCCGGGCTGGGAAATGACATTGACCCGCGCCATCGCCCACTCGCTGAAGGGCAGCACCAGCGAGTGGCGGCGCCGGCCTGTCGCTTCCATCCAGTCCCACGTGCGACCATAGGCAAGCGCCGCACCAGGCGCTTGCTCCAGCGCCGCAATCAGGCGCGACAGCCCCTGGGGCAGCAGCCAATCGTCGCTGTTGAGCCAGCAGACATAGGGCGCACGCCCATTGGCTATGCCTTCATTGATGGCCTCGGACTGTCCCCCATCGGCATGGCTGCGCCAGCCCGCCAGCCGGCCTTTCCACCGCTCCAGCACGGCCAACGTCTCGTCGTCAGACCCGCCATCTAGGACGAAAACCTCCACCGGCACGTCCTGCGCAAAGAGGGAAGACAAGGCCTTGTCCAGAAAGCGTCCCTGGCGAAACGACGGCACGGCAACGGTCACCAGCGCCTGAGCCATGCTCATGCGGACCCGTAACGCTGCAGGAAATCGTCGTACGCCAATGCAATTCCCTCGCGCAGCGGTGTTGAAGCAGTCCACCCTCTCTCGCGCATGCGACCCACGTCGAGCAGCTTGCGCGGAGTGCCGTCAGGCTTGCTGGCATCGAATACGATCCCGCCCTGGAAACCCACGACCTCCATCACCGTGGCCGCCAATTCACGGATCGTCACGTCCTCACCGGTCCCAATGTTGTAGATGCCCTCCCCCACGCCCCATTCCATGAGGCGCACACACGCATCCGCTAGATCGTCCACATAGAGAAACTCGCGCATGGGCCGCCCCGAGCCCCAGACGACCAATTCCGCATCTCCCCGCACTTTCGCCTCGTGGGCCTTGCAGATCAGGGCTGGCAGCACATGACTGCTGCTCAGGTCATAGTTGTCGTTCGGTCCATACAGGTTGGTTGGCATCACCGACACATAGCGCGTGCCATGCTGGTGATTGAACGCCTCGCACAACTTGATGCCCGCAATCTTGGCGATGGCATACGGCTCGTTGGTCGGCTCCAGCGAACCGGTGAGCAGATAGTCCTCACGGATAGGCTGAGGGCAATCGCGCGGATAGATGCAGCTCGACCCCAGGAACATCAGCCGGCGCACACCACTGCGGCGCGCCGCCTCGATCACGTTGCACTCCATCGCCAGGTTCTGGAAGATGAAATCGGCGCGCTGGGTATTGTTGGCCTGGATGCCCCCCACCTTGGCGGCGGCCAGGAACACGTAGTCGGGCCGCTCCTGCTCGAAGAACGCCTCGACAGCCGCCTGCCGCGCCAGATCCAGCTCGGCATGGGTACGTGTGACCGGCTCGCCATATCCGCCAGAACGCAGCCGCCGCACGATGGCCGACCCCACCATGCCACGGTGGCCGGCCACGTAGATCTTCTGGGGCCGCGGGCTGTTGTCACTCATGGAAGTCATAGGCTGAAAAACCATGTTTCTTGACCAATTCATCGCGCTCGGCACTCTTGAGGTCCTCGCGCACCATCTCGGCCACCAGTTCGTCAAATGAAGTCCTGGGCACCCAGCCCAGCTTCTCCTTGGCCCACGTGGCATCGCCCAGCAGAGTCTCGACCTCGGTCGGGCGGAAATAACGCGGATCGACCCGCACGACGACCCGCCCCTGCGCATCGGTCCCGACCTCGTCCACGCCCTGGCCACTCCATTGGATGGCGATGCCCAGTTCACGGGCGGCCGCATCCACAAAATCGCGCACGCTGTATTGCACGCCCGTGGCAATGACAAAGTCTTCCGGCGTGTCCTGCTGCAGCATCAGCCACTGCATCTCCACATAGTCGCGGGCATGGCCCCAATCCCGCCGGGCATCAAGGTTGCCCAGGTACAGGCAATCCTGCAACCCCAACTTGATCCGGGCCATCGCACGGGTGATCTTGCGCGTAACGAAGGTTTCGCCCCGCACCGGCGACTCGTGATTGAAAAGAATGCCATTGCAGGCATAGATGCCATAGGCCTCACGGTAGTTGACCGTGATCCAGTACGCATACAGCTTGGCCACCGCATAGGGGCTACGCGGATAAAAAGGCGTGGTTTCCTTCTGCGGCACCTCCTGCACCAGGCCATACAGTTCGCTGGTGCTGGCCTGGTAGAACCGGGTTTTTTTCTCCAGGCCCAGAATGCGGATGGCCTCCAGCATGCGCAGCGGCCCCAGCGCATCCGAATTGGCCGTGTATTCGGGCTCCTCAAAAGAAACCGCCACGTGTGACTGCGCCGCCAGGTTATAGATCTCGTCGGGCTGGACCTGCTGGATGATGCGTATCAGGCTGGACGAATCCGTCATGTCACCATAGTGCAGAAACAGCCGTCGGCCCTGGACATGGGGATCCTGGTAAAGGTGGTCAATGCGGTCGGTATTGAGCAATGACGAACGCCTCTTGATGCCATGGACCTCGTAGCCCTTGCTCAAAAGCAGTTCGGCAAGATAAGCGCCGTCTTGGCCCGTGATACCAGTAATAAGTGCAACTTTCATTTGGCCTCTAATATAATTTTTCAACAAATTGCAGCAAGGGCATGATATGCCTAGTACACCACAAACCTGGCTTTCACAAAAACAAGCCTCTCACCTCTCAGGTGTATTCCGATAAACCCAAAGACGCGCCAAGAAGAACATGCCGAAGGTGTACGCAGCCGAAGCCATTACTTGTGCAGGAATTGCAGCCATAAATTGCAACCCTATCTGCAGCACCAACAGATTCAACGAAAAACACAGGGCAAAGCTCATTAAATAACGCAGACTTTGCACCACAAACCGACCATTGCTTCGAAAAACAAAATTTCGCGACAGCAAGAAACCAAGGACAAAACCGGTGGCATAGCCGGCAATGTTGGCCCCAAGAGGATGCACGCCCGCCGCCATGAGGGTGAAAATAACCGCAAATCCCAACAGTGTATTGACCACCCCACTGCTCAGAAAGCGTGCCAGCAGCCGAGCTTCAACTTGCCATCTGGACATAATATTGCGCTCCCAATGGCAGCCTCGTCAGCAACGGCTCAAGCCCGCGCAGCCAAGCCAGGGGCTTGGGGAAAAACAAGGTGTAGCCGTGCGTCTCCTGCGAGAATCCCGCTTGACGGGACATTTCCCGCGCCTGCCCGAGACTGAACATTTCTGCATCGGCATCAAATGGGCAACGTTCAAACACCCGCCGCGTCAACGGGTTGAACGGATTGTGTTCAAACAGGAAGAGCTTCCCGCCAGGAGCTAATAACCTGCGGCAACGCTCCAGCGCCCCTACACGGTCAGCGGGCACAATATGATGAAAAACATTGGCAGCAAAGATGACATCGAACTGCTGCTGCTCTATCACGTCCCAGTCACAACTCAGGCGCGCCCTGGGGGCCGCTTGCGCAGCAAATTTCAGCGATTCCGGCGATACATCGTACCCCCAGCATTCCGCCCCCGAAAAAAATTGCGACAGATAAGGCAAACTTCGCCCTGCACCACAGCCAAAGTCCAGCACGCGGCGCGGGGCAACGCCCCCCAGGAGGCGCGCCAGAAGTTTCACCTTGTATTCGGCAAAATAATCAGATTCGCCCAATCCCGAAGGCATCGCCTCCTTCAGCATTCGGTCATAATCTGCCGCATATTGATCAAACTCAGGCTTGCTCATGCCGCTTCCACCCAGGTGCGCGATGCCACAACAAACTGGGGCTTATGGTTCAGCTTGAGATAGGTACGCCCCAGATATTCGCCCAGCATGCCAATGCTCAAGGTCTGGACACCACCAATCAGCAAAATGGTAGCGATCAAAGACGACCAGCCGGCGGGGATCTCCGGGTACATCCACTTCTGCACAATGACATACATGATCATCAACAGGCTGAAAGCGGAAAGCAGGAAACCAGCATAGGAAGCGAGTCGAAGTGGCAGAATGGAGAAGCTGGTCGCCATTTTCAGCCAGAGCGACACCGAGCGGCGAAAGTTGTAATTCCCCTCCCCACTGTGCCGGGCTTGGTGGTTGATTCCGACAACATGAATATTGCGAGTCACATCCAGAATCAAGCCATCAACATAGGCATACGGCCCGTCGTACCGAATAATCTCGGCAACCACCTCGGACCGTATCGCCTTGAAAGAAGAAAGATACAACCCACGAGGTTTCCCCAGCAAATGGCGAGCCACCCAGTCATTGAACGCACTCCCCAGTTTTTTCCATATTGCATGCTGGCGATTGTTGTAGTGCGTGTAACACACGTCATATCCCTCTTCCAGCGCCGCAAGCATGCGCGCAATAGCCTCTGGCGGGTGCTGCAGGTCATCGTCCATCACCACCACCATCTTCCCACGGGCCTGATGCAGGCCCGCCATGGTCGCATTGTGCTGGCCAAAATTGCGCCGCAAAGAAAGGCCACGTACAAAAGAGTAACGTGTTGCAAGATCGCGAATCACCTTCCAGCTCTGGTCAGGACTTGCATCGTTCACCAGAATCAACTCGAAACCGTGCGGTAGCCCCAACTGGCTGATTTCCTGCTGCACCTTCTCGACGAGCAGCGGCAAGATAGGTTCGCTGCGGTAGACCGGCACCACAATGGACAAGGAAACGCCAGGCGAATTCATGATACCCCTCTAGACTCTTAGCAGGCTCTTTTCAAATGATTTCCAAAGCCCGCATTTTACTGAACTTCAAAATAACGCCCACTCCAAGAAAACCTTGCAGCCAGCACCTTAGCTGTCACATCCCGGACGATTGCATAGACTTCAAACGCTATCCACTCTTCATGGCGCGAGCGGTTCTAAAGGAGTTGATAGAGTCCTTGCAATCCACCCAGGGAGTGAAGCCATGTTGATA
>NZ_JAMXAX010000147.1 GCF_023913775.1 Acidovorax facilis | reverse complement strand
AATCATGTCCATGGTGATCACCTCTTACATCCCTGCTGAAAAATTCAGCAGGGCAGTTGAACACCCCTGTCAATTTTGGATCGGCACCAGACCTTTCAGACTGTCAGTTTTCGGTCGGCGACAACAATCAAGTTGTCCTTGATCAAATTAATACCACGATTAAGACAGGAACGCATGCCGAGCGCGCTCAACTCGCCAATTGGCTTTTGACCCCCAACATCTCGCACGTTCTAAGGAAATCCTGCAAAACCTCCCCCGATGTTTGGTAGTTGTCAGCCGGCCGTGGCATGCTTATCGGCCATGAAACAAAGCAGCCTGGGTCTGGACTTGAGCATCAAAAGAACCCGCAAGCAGGAACTGCTGGCCCAGATGGAGCGGGTGGTTCCCTGGGCTGCATTGGTCGATCTCATCGCCCCGTATTACCCCGAAGGCAAGAACGGTCGCCCCCCCTTTGCACTGGAGACCATGCTGCGCATCCACTGCATGCAGCAGTGGTTCACCTTGTCGGATCTGGCGATGGAAGAAGCCTTCTTTGACACCCCGATCTACCGGGAGTTTGCAGGGCTTGATGCCCATGGGCGAATGCCTGACGAGAGCACCATCTTGCGCTTTCGCCACCGGCTGGAAAGGCACAAACTGGCCGATCAGATTCTGGCCACCGTCAATGAACTTCTGGCAGCCCAGGGCCTGCTGCTCAAGGCGGGCACTGCCGTGGACGCCACCTTGATCGCGGCACCGAGCTCGACCAAGAACAAGGACAAAAAGCGCGATCCAGAGATGCACTCAAGCCAAAAGGGCAACGAGTGGCACTTTGGCATGAAGGCCCACATTGGCGTGGACGCAGACTCGGGTCTGGTGCACACCGTCATCGGTACCTCGGGCAACGTGTCTGATGTGGTGGAAGGCAACAGCTTGATCCATGGTGAGGAGAAAGACGTCTTTGGTGATGCTGGCTACCAAGGAGCGCACAAGCGCCCGGATGCCAGGAAAGATGTCACTTGGCATGTGGCGATGCGCCCGGGCAAGCGCAAAGAGCTGGACAAGGAAAACAACCCCATTGACGCACTGATCGACCAGGTGGAGAAGATCAAGGCCAGCATCCGTGCCAAGGTGGAGCACCCCTTCAGGGTGATCAAACGGCAGTTTGGCTATACCAAGGTGCGCTACCGTGGGCTCAAGAAGAACACGCTGCAGCTCAAGACACTGTTTGCGCTATCGAACCTGTGGATGGTGCGCCACCAATTGCTGGCGGCGCAGGGATGAGTGCGCCTGCAAACAGGCAAGGGGCCGCAAAAGCAGCGCGAATGACCCGAAAGGGCGTGAAAAATGGCGCAAAGATGCGAGAAAACGGCCGCAATTGCATCATCTGAAAAACATCGACCCTGTAGCACTTACGAGTCCGAGTTGTTCAGGACATCCCTAACATCTGAGCCAATTCCATTTTCAGAAAAAAATTTACCGCCTGATACCAGAAAATTTTTAGAAATCGTCCGAGAAGGCTCTGTGAAAGAACGGGCTATAGCGGGAGACAAAATGCTTGAATTTCATCGTAAGTAGGCGACAAATATTCAGAATACTGATTCTGCCGTAAGTGGATTAAGGTTGCATGAAAATCAACAACCAAAATTCTGCAAACACCGTGGGCGCTGCTTCTGCTGCCCACGCCCAGGCCCAGCTAAACGAAACGGGGCCAGACGCAGTGCGCCAGCGGCGCCAACCTGATGGCATGCACCATCGCTTACGCGGGGCGAGGCGGACGCCAGAGCTGCGGCGCGCAGGCAGCTGCGGGCCTGCATGTCAAAGCCGACAGGAAAAGGGGGCCTTGACTTCACGGCGCTTGACGGGCTGAGCTCAGCCAACATGCCGTGCGGGCATAGCAGACAGCGTAGCGGGTCTGGTCTGGAGTGCAGATAGCCCAGCGCTGCCATCACATAGACGCAGGCCCGTGTCGATGCCGCCACCTAGATCCATTGCACCTTTTGGCGTCCCCGCATGCCCCACCCCATCGATGAGCTGAACCCGCTCAGTTTTGCTCAAGCCCCTTGCCAATGACCAATGCCTCCCAAGCATTCATGAGGCCTCGTCGCTGCTCCAGCAAGTCAGTGCGATGGTATGCAGCCTCGACCTTGTCCTTGATGATGTGAGCTAGGGACCGCTCTGCCAGATCACGCGAGTGCCCATTCTCGCTACACCAATCTCGAAAGCTGGATCGAAAACCGTGCGCGGTTGCAACCCTCCCTGGGGTGTCACTCTTGACCTTCAGCCTGCGGAGAAGTGAAGTGATGGCCATGTCGGAAAGTTCGACGCGATCCCGGACCGAAGGAAACACGAGGGTTTCGTGCAGGCCCTTTTGTTCTTCAAGGATGGCCATCACCCTTGGAGAGAGGGGGACGCGATGGGGAAACTTTGCCTTCATGCGCTCGGCAGGGATCGTCCAGACTTTGCTCTTCAGATCGACCTCGTTCCAGGTCATCCCACGCGCCTCGCCCGAGCGGCAGGCGGTCAAAATCACAAATTCAAGCAATGTGCGTGTCACCTCAGGCCGGTTGCCCGGCCTGAGGTGTTTCTGCACGAATTCTGGAATGTCTCTCCAGGGCATGGCGGGATGGTGTTGAGTCCGCACAGCCTTACCTGGCTGCTGCGCGAGCAGGTGTCCAACCACATCAACAGGGTTTGATTGGCAGTACCCGTGGGCCCAGCCCCAGCCAATCACGGCATGTATGCGCTGTTTAACCCGACTGGCTGTTTCTGCCTTGATGAGCCAGATGGGCTTCAGAACCTCGGCAACGTCGCCTGGTTGGATCTCGTGCAGAAGTTTGCTCCCCAACCTTGGGAAGACGTACTCCTGAAGGGTGTTGATCCATTGCTGGCCGTGCTTGGGGTTCTTCCAGCCAGGAAGAAGGTCTCGGTGGAGCGTGTGTGCAGCTTCTTTGAAGGTAGGGGCCTTGGGCTTGTCTTCGATCTTGGTCTTCTCTTCCAGCGGGTCCTTGCCCTCCGCTAGTTCGATGCGCATGGCTGTGGCCCGCTTACCGACTTCCGCGATGCCAATCTCAGGGTAAGAGCCCAGGCCAGCATTTCGGCGTTTGCCCGATATGGGGCTGACGTATCGCAGGACCCACTTACCGTGGCCCTTCGTACTGGAGGGATGCAAGGCTAGGCCGGTGATGCTGCCGTGGGGAATTGCCGGATCAGTTGGCTTGATGCTCCGGGCTTTGGTGTCAGTGATGGTGGCCATTGAATGCCTAATCTGGTATGCCAATCAGTATGCCACCGTTACTTCCATCTCATTGGACGCCACTGGATCACATTGGGACTATTTTCATACAAAACAACAACTTACATCTACAATTTGAACGCCTTGGAACCTCATTGAATAGCAATCTGGCAGACGCCCTCTCCGCCAAAAATCAAAAAAGCGTCCTTCGGGGCGCTTTTTTCGTTTCGGCCTCTCAAGTGACACGGAGCGCTTTCAGCGCCTCCTTCCCGCCTCGCGAAATGCCGGGAGCGGTGGGACCAAATCCGCCGATTTGTTGCAAAACGTGTGATTGGTTGTCACGCCACGGCGCACTATTCACAATAAATGACTCCACCCAAAAGGAGTGCACCCATGCCCATGGAGCTACTGTTCGTCCTTGCACAGAGCAAGCTGCCCATGATGATCGAGAAGCCCTGCGACGTTGACAAGCTTCGGGTGCTGGCGGCTGCTCAGCTCGTAGAGGTGCAGCTTCCCGATGTGTGTGCCAAGGAGCAAAAAGCAGAGGTCCTTGCCATTTCGCCGCAGGGGCGGGCAGCGCTGGCAACAACCTACCCCCGTCACCCATTCAAGTTCGCGCCCATGCGCTCTGCGCCAGCGCCGGCTTCGGCCGATTGGCTTCCGTCTTTGGACTCCTGCCAGGTGCAGCGCGGTGGGACAAGGACCACGCTGGACTCCTAGTGTCATGCGCATGCTCGCTCTACGGAACATCTGAGCACAACCAAGCTTCTGAATGACTTGCAACCAAAGGCAACAAACCGGGGTCATCTGCGGATATCGCACTTGTCTGACAGACGCTGACCGCGCGTTTTGCTGAAATCCTCTCCACCAGCCATTGAGGCTGACCCGGGAGCTCATTGGGACTCCCACCTTTTTGACAAAGGATCCGCCATGAAGCGCCACCCCTTGACACCCGGAACCCGCGCCCTCGCTGCGTTTGCCGGCACGGTTGTGCTCGCGGTACTGGCGGCGGCATCGTTGTTGATGCCCGATGTGACCGTGCAGTCGGTGGATTCGATGCCGCTTTTGCCCAGTGGGCTGGACCAGATCTTTCCCTCCAGTCTGTTTGAGTGACCTTGTGCATGAGGTGGAGTGGTTTAGCACGCCTACTCGCCATGGGTAGCAAAAAGCATAGCATCGGAGTACCATCTGGCGCTGCGCACCGGGATTTTCGGTGGCAATCCAGAATGGAGGACGATCGTGACCACACGTTTTCGAATCTCTGCAAGTCTTTTTTCTGCTCGCTTCTTCGCGCGGCCTGTGGCGGCGACAGCGCTACTGGTGGCGATGGGGGGATGCACCAGCCCGAGGGATGGCTCCCTCGAAGAATTCGCGCGCTGGCATGAGGGTGCGCGCGCCCAGGCCCAGGCCGGAGCGCTGAGCTGGAGCGAACTCTACAAGCAGAGTTTTGACCGCCTGACCGCCCTGCCACCCTCGCTGCAACAAGACACGCGCCTGGAAAACACGGTGCTGCTGTTATCCACCGCCCGCAAATACGAAGCCAATGAGATCACCGCCCAGCAGTTTGCACTGGAGCGGGAACACATCGAAACGCAATTGCAGGCACGCCTGCGCTAGCCGTTCGCGCCTCAGCGTTGAGGTGCACCCTGCTCCACGATGGCAATGCGCCGACGCAGCGCAGCAGTGGCTTGTTGGTCGCCCGCAGCTTCAGCGCGTTGCACCTGCACATTGAGCCAGGCCATCAACGGTCTGCGCCAGCCCTGGGCAGAGGCTGTGTCAGCAGCGATAGCGATCACCGCCGGGCTGGCGCGCCCCGACTGAAACAGCACCCCAGCTGCCACGAGGCGCGACAGCGGGTCTTCCAAAGCGGGCAACGCAGATGCATCGCCCGATGCAGCCACCTTGCGCTGCGCTTCGGGCAGCAAGCCCACGTCCTGAGGCTGTACTCGCCCCCCCAGATAGTCGGCATAAGCGCGCTCGGGCGCGGCGGCGTCGGCGCGCAGCGGTTCAAAGCGCTCGCAGGGGCCAGGTACCAAGCTGGCGACCTGCGCAGCGCAGCGCATCAGTTCCAGACGGGCCAGCAGGTCTGGGCGCCCCGTGCGGGCCACTTCAGCCCGGGCGCGGTCCCATTCGAGCTGCTCGACGCGGGGGTTGCCCGACAGATAGGCTTCGAGGGCCTTCTGGGCTGAGCCTTGAGCGTTCATCTGCCAGTCGGGCACGGGAAGTTTGCTGGAGCACGCGGACAACAACGCCGCCGCTACGACCACAGCTCCCAGCAATGACACCCGCAGTGGCCTGGCCAGGTGCATGGGCTTCGAAGGGAATGCAGAAACTGAAAAGGGCTTCATGGCAGCTTGAGTTCCGTATCCCGCGCAAAAGGCCATTTGCGGTTGATTTCGTTGACCAGGCTTTCTACCTTGCGCAGATTGCTTTCCACCTCGGCGCGCAAGGCCCCCAGGTCAGTGGTGGCTTCGCGGGCATTGGCGCCAATGGCCTGGGCTTCCACCAGCACCGCATCCACCTTTTTCAGGCTGGTGCGGGTGTCGGCCAACAAGCCATTGAGCTGGGCCACGGTGGCGCGCACCTCAGGTACCAGCGCTTCCTTGCTGCCTTCGGCGCCAAATACCTGTTTGTCAGCCCGCGCCGCCATGCCATCCAGGCGCGCCAACAGGGCATTGGTGCGGTCGAGCGTGGCAACAATTTTCTTCCCATCGGCCTCATTGCCCATCAGCACTCCCAGTATGCCGCCGGGGCCATTGAGGCGTTCGGTGAGCGCCTGCACATTGGTCAGGCTGCTGCCCAGGGCAGCGTCCTGCGCCGTGAGCGCATTGAGGTTAGACAGCAGTTCGCGCGCCGAGGCCATGAGCTGCGGGATTTCGGCGGTGGCGTCGCCACGCAGCACGGGGCGCACGGCACCATCGGGCAGGAGCTTGTCGTTCAGCATGCCGGTGTAGGCGCGGATATTGGTGCCACCCACAATGCCCCGCACCAGGGTGAACACGCTGGATTCACGCAGCCAGTGCGCGTCCTTGCGGGGCACGTCCACGATGATGCGGGCGTTGCCGGTTTCGGCCAGTTCGATACGGCGCACGCGGCCAATGGGGAAACCCGAGAACGTCATGTCCATGCCCACCACCACGCCTTCAGAGTCGTCGGCCGTCAGCACCAGGGTCTGCGTGGGCTCGAACGCACCACGCGCATACAGCAGGTACAGGCCCGACCCGACGATGAGGGCCAACGTGAACAGCAGCAATGCCGCCGCCTTGATCTCCAGGTAGGCCACCGGGCGCAGGGTTTCCACGGGCGGCACGTCGGTGGCAGGAGAAGCCGGGGCTGGCCCTGGGGGCGGCGTTTGGCGGGCGTTGTGGTTCTCGTCGTTCATGGTGCCGGAAGGTGGGTCGCCGTAAAGGGATGGGGCAGTCGGGTGTCAGCAGACATCGGTCAGTAGTAGTTGCCCATGAGCGAGGCCACCTCGATCATCAGCAGCACGGCAAACATGCGGGCCAGGCCGCCCAGCTCTGAATCGGGCTGGGTACGGTCGCCCGTGTCGTACAGGCCTGCCGCCATGGGGATCAGCGCCACGGCGAGGCTGAAGAACACTGTCTTGAGCGCGAACACCATCGTCACGCTGGGCGTGAACACCTGACCAAACATGCGGGTGTAGCTGGGCAACCCCGCCAAGTTGAAACCATACACCCCCAGGTACGCCAGCACCAGGGCCACCACACAGCTGAGCGCGGCGAGCGTGATGCAGGCGAACACCCCAGCGATCACGCGCGGCAGAAGCTCTATGCGCACCGGGTCCGAGCCATGGGCGCGCAGCGCGTCGAACCGTCCGGTTTGCCGCAGCCGCGTGATCTGCGAGCCATTGGGGATGGTGCAGCGCATGGCCACGAACAGCGCCGCCGTGAGCGGGATCAGCTCCAGCACCAGCACGCGGATCACCATCTCCAGTGCATAGCGCGACAGGCCATAGCTGAGCGCCGTGACCACCACGATGCGCGTGAGCACCAGGCTGATCAGGGCAGCCAGCACCGTAAAGCCGAGCAGCACCGGGGCGGTGTCGAGATACAGGTGGCGTGCCAGCGCCCTGCGCGTGCCCTTGCCATAGCTGGACGGCGACAACACCAGCACCAGCACCACCGCCCCCAGATACAAGATGCGCCACCAGGCGACCGCCCAGCGCCGCGCGGTGTTCCACACACGTTCGGGCAGGGAGAGGCCGGGCAAGCGCGAAATCATGGTCGGATCATAGCGGGGCACTCACAGAGAGCGTTGACGGTGGACTGCCATAGAAATTTTTCGATGTTTTTGGCATCTAGCGCTTGATAGACAAGCGCAAACAGCTATTATTTTTATAGCATTTTCAAACGCAGAAGAAACAGCTACTCACATCCTTGCGGAAGCTGGTGCTTGCAAGCGCCCACGGCAGACCGGGCTACACATGCCGCTTTGCCGCAGCGGTGGCGAACGGCACAGCGGGCTGCGCATCCGCACGCGCGTGCAGGGCTTCGATGATGTGACAGTGGGCATCCGTCCCATCGCAGCGGTTGCGCAGCGCGAGCAGGTCGGCCTCCAGCGTCTGCAGCTCTGCCAGGCGGGCACGCACATGCTGCAGATGGTCATCCAGCGTGTCGCGTGCGGCGTCGCAGTCTTCTTTGCGGCTCCAGTCCAGCGCGAGCAGAGTGCGCACTTCATGCAGCGACATGTCCATGGCGCGGCACAGGCGGATGAAGCGCAGCTGGTGCACGTCGGCACCGCTGTACAGGCGGTAGCTGTTGTCGCCCCGCACGCCGGGGGGCAACAGCCCCTCCTTCTCGTAGTAGCGGATGTTGGCGGCAGACACCCCGGACTGCAGGGCGGCCTCGCCAATGCGAAACTGCACAGCGTTCTGATCCATGGCTTGACCTTCAAGTGACTTCAAGGTTTCCAATCATGCCATCGCTTTCAAAACTGCACGGAGAACCCCCCATGTCTGCCCACTGCCACGACGACCATTGCGCCACTGGCCCTGCCGCCGCCGACCCGCGCTACCGCCGCATCTTGTGGATAGCGCTTGTCGTCAACGCCACCATGTTTGTGGTGGAGCTGGGGGCGGGTACCCAGTCGGGCTCGGCATCGCTGCTGGCCGATGCCATCGACTTTCTGGGGGATGCTGCCAACTACGGCCTGTCGCTGTGGGTGCTGGCCATGGCCCTCACTTGGCGCGCCCGCGCCGCCCTGGTCAAGGGGGCCAGCATGCTGGCGTTTGGCATGTTCGTGATTGGGCGCGTGGCCTGGGGTGCGTGGCAAGGCACACCGCCCGAGCCCTTCACCATGGGCAGCGTGGGCCTGCTGGCGCTGGCGGCCAACCTGGGCGTGGCCGCCCTGCTCTATGCCTACCGGGAGGGCGACGCCAACATGCGCGGCGTGTGGCTGTGCACCCGCAACGATGCGCTGGGCAACCTGGCGGTGATGGGCGCTGCCCTGGGTGTGTTGGGCACCGGCACCGCCTGGCCCGATCTGGGGGGGCGGCCATCATGGCAGGCCTGGCCATCAGCGGCGGCTGGAGCGTGATACGCCACGCGCGGCAAGAGCTGGCCAGCACCACCGCACAGCCACAACCGCAAGGGCACTGATCCATGCGCGTGCACCTATCGACTCCGTTGAGCGCCCCGCCTGAATGGGTGGCTGCGCAGCTGCAAAGCACCGCTGTGTTCCGCCACATCACCGCGCCGCTCATCCAGTTTCACCCCGCACGGGGCACGGAATGGCCCACGCACTGGGCTCCCGGCGAGCTGGCGCTGCACATGCGGTTGCTGGGCGTTTTGCCCATGGGCCCGCAAACCGTGCGCATCTCCATCGAGCCGGCTGCACAAAGGGGCGGCTGGCCCACGCTGCGCGACAACGGAGAAGGCGTGCTCATGCGCCGCTGGGACCACCGCATCACCCTGCAGCCCCTGTCCGATGGCCGCACGCTGTACACCGATGACATCGAGGTGATTGCGCGCCACCTGCCCTGGCTGATGACACCGCTGAGCGCCCTGTTTGCCCAGGTGTTCTACCGGCACCGCCAAAGGCGCTGGCGCCAACTGGCCGCGCAGCATGCCGCCGGGGGCGCCGCCCCCACCGCGCTACACAGGTGCGCCGCGTTCAACCACCTGCTGGCCAGCTTTGCCCGCCAGCCTGACGCGCCCCCCGCCCAGCGCTGGCGTTGGCTGGAGGCCGCCCACGTGCTGGGACAGACCTCATTGCCCCTGCACTGGCGATCACACACCGCCATGCTGCGCTACGCCCTCGCACTGGGAGATGCGCGCGAGGCCACCGGCCAGCTGCTGCGGCTGGCCCTGGTGCCCCTGGGGCACCTGCTGGCACGGCTGCCGTTGGGCAACATCGGGCGCTCCCACGTGAGTGCTTTCCGGCCCATGGTGCCAGCGGCAGAAGTCACTGTGCTGATGGACCAGGCGCTGGAAGAAACGGCGATCCGCCCCGTGCAGCCGGGCGACCACGGCGTCTGAAAACTGCGCACCCGGCTTCCCGAGTCGCAGCCTGCGCACTCAGTGCTTGGAGGAGCGAGCCACGCGACCTGGCTTGAGGGGTGCCCTGGCTGGCTTTGCAGCGGCCTGCTCCAGCCACAGCAGGCTGTCCATCTGCGATAAAAAATGCCGCAGGTAGTCCGGCGACAGCGACCGCATCAAGGCCAGGGAGCGCAGCATGAGGCGGTGTGCATTCAACGGTCCGGCGTTTTCCGGCCCACGCGTGAAGGCCTGGGCCACCTGCTGTTCCGCAGCAATCTTGGACCAGACTTCGCTGAAGCGGCGCACGCTCTTCATGTCCGACACACTGGCGCCACCGCCCACCAGCACGCTGTCTGCGTCGGCCTGGGCGCGGGTACTGAGATCGCTGTTCAGTTGCGCCAGTGCAGATGGTGCACCGGCTGGCGCTGTGGCGGCCAGTGGCTGGCGGGGAGGTGTCCGGGTGCGCCTGGCGTAGTCCACCAAGGCGGCCTGCAGCCTGCGGGCCAGCACCTGCTGTACGGCGGGGGGCTGCGCAGGCAGGCGCGCGGCCAGCACCTCCAGATACCGAAAGCGCACCGGGTCGTGGTGCTGCGCGCCTTCGGCCCGCAGGGACTCCAGGGTGGGCTCACTCATTGCGGGCGGGCTTGGCCTGGGCAGCGCGGGGTACGGGGGCCATCTCCACGCGGCGGTTCTGTGCCCGCCCCTTTTCGTCGGCGTTGTCTGCCACCGGCTGCTCGGCGCCAAAGGCCGCAGCAAACACCTGGGACGAGGGCATGTCCTCTTCGATCAGGGCGCGGGTCACGGTCAACGCGCGCTGGGCCGACAGCTCCAGGTTGTCGGCAAAACGCTGGTGGCGCCCTTGCAGCAGCGTGGTGTTGTCGGTAAAGCCACTCACCATCAGCATCTCGTCACGTTCGCGCAGGTACACCTGCAGCGGCTGCACCAGGCTCTGGAGCAGTTGCCGGCCTTCAGGGCGCAACTCGGCAGAGCCTGCCGCAAACAGCACGCTGCCGCTGATGCCGATACGGCCTTCATTGACCGTGACGCGGCCGCTGGCCAGCGGAATCGCCAGTGCTTTTTCCAGCGCCATGCGGCGCTTTTCTTCCATCTGCCGCTTTTCCACTTCCTGCTTGAGGCTGGCGACCAGGTCGATCTGCACCACCAGCACGCCCACCAGAATCAGCACAAACGCACCCAGCAAGCCCGCCATGAGGTCGCCAAACACGGCCCACACCGGGGCCGTCTGTTCGGTGGCATCGTCCAGCGTGTCGTCCAGGCCGGTCACGCGGCGACTCCCTGCACCGCTGCGGCCATCTGCCCGTTGAGGCGGCGCAGGTCTTCCACGATGCCCTGCTGCGAAGAAATGCTCAGGTCGATCACCTCGCGGGCCTGTGCCACGTAGTAGGCAAGCTGCTCATCGCTGCGGCTCATGGACTGGCCAATGGCGCCTTCGATGCGCTGCAGGCTGCCCATCAGCTTTTCGTTACTGGCCGTGAACAGCTCCACGCCATGGCCAAAGGACTCACCCAGGCTCGACAGCTCCACCGCGCTGGCGGCCACGTGTGCCGACACTTCATCGACCTTGCCCGCCTGCGCGCCGAGCGCCTGGGAAAACTCCTGCCCCGCCTGCTCCAGCACCGAGGCCGCAGACCCCACCAGCGATTCAATGGCCGCACGCTGCTGCCCGGCGGCTTCGTTCACCGATTGGAGCAACACACCCAGTTGCTCCATCATGGCCGTGCGCTCTGCCAGGGCCGCGTTGTCGCGTTCGCTCAGGTGGGTCATCTCTTGGCGCAACTGGGTGATCACCTCAGCCGCGGCCTGCGGTACATCCGACGCCGTCTGCAGCAATCGCGTGAGCGGGGCTTCCAGCGCAGAACCCAGCGTGGCCAGGTGCCCGGCCACGGCGGCCTGCAGCGCATCGAGCCGCTCCACTGCGGCCTGGCCACGTGCCGCCTCGGCATCCCGCAGCGCCACCAATTCCGTGCGCCACACGCCCGCCAGCGCATCCATGCGCTGGGCCTGGGTGTCGGCCCATCGGGCTTCGGCCTCAATGCGGGTGTGCAACAACGCGTCCGACTGGTCCATCAACCGGGCGGCACCGCCCAGGGCCTGGTGGACCTGCTCGGTCATGCGCTCGGTGAGCTGCGCCGCAGCGCCCTCCAGCGCCTGGCACACGCCGCGCTGCTGCTGCGCCGTTCGCTCGCCCACCTGCTGCCATTGCTCCGCCAATCGGCTGGCCATGCCCTCCATGGACTGGCTCCAGCCCGCAAGGCGCTGCTGATCCGCCACTGCCTGGTCGGCCTGCGTTTTCTCCACCGTCTGTTCCAGCGAGGCCAGCAGCGCCGTGGTGCGCAGCTCGAAGGCCTGCGATGCCGTCTGCAGTGACTGGTCGAGCTGGGTGGCAGCGCCTTCCAGCGCCAGGCACACGCCCTGCTGGTGCTGTGCGGTTTGCTCGCCCACCTGTTGCCATCGCTCCGCCAGTGCGCTGGCCATGCCCTCCATGGACCGGCTCCAGCCTGCGAGGCGCTGCTGGTCGGCCGCCAACTGGGCCGCCTGTGATTGGGCCACAGTCTCTTGCAATGAGGCCAGCAGCGCCGTGGTGCGCTGCTCAAAGGCCTGTGATGCCGTCTGCAGTGACTGGTCGAGCTGGGTGGCAGCGCCTTCGAGCGCCTGGCAGACGCCGCGCTGCTGCTGCGCCGTTTGTTCACCCGCAAGCTGCCATTGCTCCGCCAGTCGGCTGGCCATGCCCTCCATGGACAGGCTCCAGCCCGCAAGGCGCTGCTGGTCGGCCGCCAGTTGGGCCGCCTGTGATTGGGCCACAGTCTCTTGCAACGTGGCTAGCAGCTTCGTGGTGCGCTGCTCTAGCGTCTGCGTGATGGACTGCAGCGCGCTGCCCAACTGCACCGCCTGCTGGTCCTGCGTCTGCGTGTGACGGTCCAAGGCCTCCGTCCAGGTGTCCGCCACCTGGCGGGCCGTGCCCTCCCATTGGGCCGTGAGGGCGTGCATCTGCACGCCAGTGGCCTCGCGCAGCCGCTGGTGCGAGCGCTCAGCCTCTTGCGCCAGCGTTGCCATGGCCTGCTCCACCACCGGGCGGATCGTCTCACCCGCCATGCGGGCGCTGGCGCCCAGGCTGTCGTGCAGGGATGCCCCCACGGTGGTGGCCAGCTGGGTGTAGGCCGCAGCCGCCTCGCGGTGAAACACCTGCTGTTGGTCTTGCAATTGGCCGTTCAACTGCTCGTGGCGGCGCTCCAGCCCTTCCATCAGGCCTTGCAGGCGCTCTGCAATCAGCGGCATGGCCTGCGCCTGGGCCTGCAGGGCCTCGAACATTTCCTGGCGCCGGTGGGCTGCCGAGAAGGGGCGCAGATCACTAGCGATGCGGGCATCCAGCATGCGCAACGCTGCCAGCCGTTCGCGGCGGCACAGGGCGGACATCAGCCCCAGCATGGCCGACGCTGCCACCCCGGCCACCGAGGTACCAAACGACAGACCCAGCCCCTTGATGGGCGCGGCCAGCGCCGCCCGGGTCGACTCCAGGCTGGACGAGGCCTCCAGTGCGAAAACCGCGCCATTGAAGGTGACCACCATGCCCAGAAAGGTGCCCAGCATGCCCAGCATGACCAGGAGCCCCACCAGGTACGGCGCCAGCGCAGGCCCCGGCAGGGGCACACGCTCCCCGTCGATCCGCTGGCGAACCGGGTTGCGCAAGGACGAATGCATGCGCTCCAGCCAACCACCCAGGTCCACCAGGGGCTGCTGCCCCAGCCCGGCCAGCGCAATGGACAGCGACGAAGTCGCGGCCCGGAACTGCATCAGCTCATAGGCTCCCACCACGTAGACGGCAGCAATCACCACCGTCATGGCCAGCGCC
>NZ_JAMXAX010000146.1 GCF_023913775.1 Acidovorax facilis | reverse complement strand
GCGCTGCGTCGATCTGGTCGTATGCCTTGGCTTCACCGCCGAACTTGGCAGACAGCACGGTAGCGATGGCTGCCGTCAGCGTCGTCTTGCCATGGTCCACGTGGCCGATTGTGCCCACGTTGACGTGAGGCTTGGTGCGCTCGAACTTACCTTTTGCCATTTTTCCGACTCCGAAAAAAATCTATACCAATACAACTGGATCTCGGCGCAACCAGAATCGGACGCACCTGAAAGTGGTGCCCATGGCGGGAATCGGACCCGCGACCTCTCCCTTACCAAGGGAGTGCTCTACCACTGAGCCACATGGGCAACTTGACACCGCTCGCGCGACATCAAAATCTCTAACTCAACAAACCAGCACAACAAGCAATGGAGCGGGAGACGGGAATCGAACCCGCGTCATTAGCTTGGAAGGCTAGGGTTCTACCATTGAACTACTCCCGCATCGACCAACAGTCTTTGCGCGCCCAGCCCCGCAAAAAACGAGACCAAACACCAACCTCATCACTTCTATCACTGGTGGAGGGGACTGGATTCGAACCAGTGTAGGCGTAAGCCAACAGATTTACAGTCTGCCCCCTTTAGCCACTCGGGCACCCCTCCGGAGAATTTCGAATTATAGCACCAGTTTTTTGCAGTCCGGAGAAATTCATAAGACCAAGCCACCACGCCAAGTTCATGACAGGAGGCAAAGCTATACAAATTCATGGTGCGGCTGGCGGGGATCGAACCCACGACCCTTGGCTTCGGAGGCCAATACTCTATCCACTGAGCTACAGCCGCACGACCGAAATGGCACAGCTTCACATTATCGCACGCCACCACACACCAAAGGAATCAATCACAACCGACTCCCGCACGACGACGAAATGGATGGCACATCAGGAAGGAAGACCACAAACCTCGGCACACAAGGACACCGGCAGCGAGAGCCCCAACCCCAACAAGAAGGCATCGGTACAGGCGCCGCCAACACCCACAAGATCAAAACCACCCTCGCTCAGGATCCAGTTTCGAATCAAGCCATCGAACAGGGCATGCAAACCAATCGCCGCCTCGATCGGAGCCATCGGCAAGACAACCCCCTGGTGCTGCGCCCCCAACGCGAAATCACGCGCCAGCTGCTGCGTAAAACCCTCCGACGCAGCCACATGGCGGTCACGCACCCCCACAAGCTCACTCACATACTCTACTTTGTAGAGCGCGATCTCAAAAACCCTGCGCGTTCGCTCATCTGAGGCAACGCCGCGCAGCACGAGCGCCATCACCGCGCGCAATCGCTGCACAGGGTCTGGGCAGGTGCTGCTCTCAAACTCCCCGTAGCCTTGCTCCAGCGGAAGTGTCACCCGATCCATCATGGCATTGAAAAGATCCACCTTGTCCTTGAAGTGCCAGTAGATCGCTCCCCGCGTAGCCCCCGCAGCCTGCGCAATATCACTCAGCGAAGCGCGTGAGACCCCCTTCTCCCGAAAAACCTGCTCCGCCGCATCAATCAAGCCGTTGCGCGTGGCAACCGCATCTTCCTTGGTTCGACGCGCCATTGGTATTTGTCTCCTCGTTTTGCACACTACGTACCCACACGATCCACAAAGGCATCGGCTGTCACAATTATACATTCATGTCTGTATGTATAATCGCGCACTTATTTTGTCGGGCTCTGGCCTGGTCGGGCCCTCGGCAAGCGGCCCATCCCCTACAACCCGATTCCTTGACGCCCATCAAAAGGACTCCCATGCTGCGTGATGCATCTGCAACTCCCTCCTTTAGCGCCTTTCCCACCCGCAGGGCTGTCTCTCTGGTTGCCTTGACAGCAACAACACTGTTTCTCGCCTCTTGTGGCAAGACGGATGGCCAAGCACCCGCTGAAGGGCCGCAAATGCCACCTGTTGAGGTGGGTGTGGTGACGGCAACGCCTGGCGATGTCGGCTTGATCACCGAATTGCCGGGCCGTGTGGAGGCCTCGCGGGTTGCACAAGTACGTGCTCGCGCCGCAGGCATCCTGCAGCAGCGCCTTTTCAAGGAAGGCAGTGATGTGAAGGCAGGGCAGTCGCTGTTCCGCATTGACCCCGCTCCCTACGCCACCGCATCGGAAAGCGCGCGCGCAGGCCTGGCCAAGGCCCAGGCCAACCTCGCACAGGCCAGTGCTCAAGTGGAACGCTACCGCCCGCTGGTGAGTGCCAACGCCATCAGCAAACAGGATTTTGTGAATGCCGACGCTGCCGAAAAGCAGGCACAGGCAGATGTGGCCACCGCCCGGGCTGCCGTACGTACGGCAGACATCAACCTGGGTTATGCCAGTGTGACCTCTCCCATCTCGGGCCGTATCGGCCGGGCTCTGGTTACCGAAGGTGCGCTCGTGGGACAAGGCGAAGCAACCCCCCTGGCGGTGGTGCAGCAGATCGACCCCGTGTATGTGAACTTCACCCAGTCGGCCGGCGACGTCTTTCAGTTGCGACGGGCCATGGAAAGTGGACAGTTCAAGCGTGCAGGCAGCGCAGAGGCCGCCAGTGTCAAACTCGTGATGGGCGATGGTTCGGAGTACGCCCAGACAGGAAAGCTGCTGTTCACCGACCTGTCGGTGGACGCCACCACGGGCCAGGTCACGCTGCGCGCCGAGGTGCCCAACCCCAAGGGCGAGCTGCTGCCCGGCCTGTACCTGCGCGTGCGCATTGAGCAAGCCCAGGCCAGCAATGCCATCACCCTGCCTCAGCAGGCTGTCACGCGCACCCAACAGGGCGACACCGTGAGCGTGGTGGGCGAAGACGGCAAGGTGTCCCAGCGCACCATTAAGGTCAGCGCCGCACAAAACAACCGGTGGGTGGTTCTTGAGGGGCTGAAGGCCGGAGAAAAGATCATGGTGGACGGTTTCCAGAAGCTGCAGATGCTGCCTCCCGGCACGCCCGTAAAACCCGTCCCGTGGCAAGCTCCGGGGGCGCCTTCGACACAGGCCGCCACACCTGCTGCATCGGCCGCTTCGGCCGCTTCGGCATCGAAGCCATAAGGGGCATTCCAGCATGGCCAAGTTCTTTATCGACCGCCCCATCTTTGCATGGGTGATTGCCTTGTTCATCATGGTGATGGGAGGGGTGGCGATCACGCAGTTGCCGATTGCCCAGTATCCCCCTGTCGCGCCGCCGTCCATCGTCATCAACGCTGCCTACCCTGGCGCCTCCGCGCAAACCCTCGAAGACAGCGTGCTGTCGGTGATTGAACGCGAGATGAACGGCTCACCCGGGCTGATCTACATGGAGTCCGTCGCGCAGGCCGATGGCTCCGGCAGCATCACCCTGAGCTTCCAGCCCGGCACCAACGCCGACCTGGCGCAGGTCGATGTGCAGAACCGGCTCTCGCGAGCCACGCCACGCCTGCCCTCGGCCGTGACCCAGCAAGGCGTGCGCGTGGACAAGTCGCGCTCCAACTTCCTGCTGTTCACCATGCTCTCGTCCACCAATCCTGCCACAGACACGGTGGCGCTGGGCGACTACGCATCGCGCAACGTGGTGCCCGAACTGCAGCGCCTGAAAGGCATTGGCCAAGCCCAGCTGTTCGGTACCGAGCGTGCCATGCGCATCTGGATCGACCCGGCCAAGATGGTGAGCTTCAACCTCTCGGCGGCCGAGATCACAGCCGCCATCCGTGCGCAGAACGCGCAGGTAGCCAGCGGCACCATCGGCGACCTGCCCAATGTGGCGGGCCAGGGCATCGCGGCCACCGTGGTGGTCAACGGACAGCTCTCCAGCGTGGAGCAGTTCGGCAACATCGTGCTGCGCGCCAACACCGATGGCTCCACGGTCCGCATCAAGGATGTGGCGCGTGTCGAGCTGGGCGGACAGGCCTATGCCACGGCTGCACGCCTGAACGGCAAGCCCGCCGTAGGCATCGGCGTGCAACTGTCTCCCAGCGGCAATGCCCTCGAAGCCGCCAAGGCCGTGCGCACAAAGATGGATGAACTCTCGCGCTACTTCCCCGAAGGCATGAGCTGGAGCATCCCCTACGACAGCTCGCGCTTCGTGGACATCTCCATCACCCAGGTGGCCAAAACACTGCTGGAAGCCGTGGCGCTGGTGTTCCTTGTGATGTTCCTGTTCTTGCAGAACTGGCGCTACACCATCATCCCGACCATCGTGGTGCCCATCGCACTGCTGGGTACGTTCGCCACACTGCTGGCGCTGGGTTTCTCGATCAATGTGCTGACCATGTTCGGCATGGTGCTGGTCATCGGCATCGTGGTGGACGATGCCATCGTGGTGGTGGAGAACGTCGAGCGCATCATGAGCGAGGAGGGTCTTTCGCCACTGGAGGCCACCCGCAAGGCCATGCGCCAGATCTCGGGCGCCATCATCGGCGTGACCGTGGTGCTGATCTCGGTGTTCGTACCTTTGGCCTTTTTTGCCGGGTCCACCGGCAACATCTACCGCCAGTTCTCGGCGGTGATGGTGGCATCCATCGCTTTCTCGGCCTTCATGGCGCTGTCGCTCACACCGGCACTGTGCGCGACGCTGCTCAAGCCCGTAGAAGCCGGCCACCACCATGAAAAACGCGGCTTTTTCGGCTGGTTCAACCGCAGCTTCTCACGCACGGCCAAGGGGTACGAAGGCTTTGTTGCGCGCATGCTCAAGCGGGCCGCGCGCTACCTCGTCATTTACGCCGCCATCATCGGCGCCGTGACCGTGGTGTACATGCGCTTGCCCACCTCGTTCCTGCCCAGCGAAGACCAGGGCAACATCATCGTCAATGTGCAACTGCCCCCCCGGTGCGACGCAGGAGCGCACGCTGGCCGTGATGCAACAGGTCGAGGAATTCATCCTCAAGCAGCCCGAAGTTCAAAGCATGGTGGGTGTGCTGGGTTTCAGCTTTTCCGGCCAGGGCCAGAATGCGGCCCTCGCCTTTGTGACCCTGAAGGACTGGAGCGAGCGCCACGGCCCGGGTCAGTCTGCGCAAGACGTGGCCAACCGCGCTTTTGGCGGGCTGATGGGCATCCGCGACGCGTTCATCTTCCCGCTGAGCCCTCCCCCCATTCCTGAACTGGGCAACGCCAGCGGCTTCACATTCCGCCTGCAGGACCGAGGAGGCGCCGGGCACGAGGCATTGGTGAAGGCACGCAATCAGCTGCTGGGCATGGCCTCGCAAAGCAAGGTGCTGACCCAAGTGCGCCCGGATGGACTGGAAGACGCACCCCAGCTGCAGATCGATATCGACCGCGACAAGGCCAATGCGCTGGGTGTGCCGTTTGATGCGATCAACTCGGCACTGTCCACGGCACTGGGTTCGAGCTATGTGAACGACTTCCCGAACCAGGGCCGCCTGCAGCGTGTGGTGGTGCAAGCCGATGCGCCTGCACGCATGCAGCCGGACGATCTGCTGAAGATCAACGCCGCCAACAGCCAGGGCAAACCTGTGCCACTTTCCGCATTTGCCACAACGCGCTGGGTCAACGGCGCACAGCAGACGGTGCGCTACAACGGTTATCCCGCCATGCGCATCTCGGGCGCACCGGCCCCTGGTTTCAGCACGGGCGCAGCGATGGCAGAGATGGAAAAACTCGCCGGCCAGTTGCCTGCAGGCTTCGGCTTCGAATGGACTGGCCAGTCGCGCGAGGAAAAGCTGGCGGGCTCCCAGTCGCTGATCCTCTACAGCTTTGCCATCCTGGCCGTGTTCTTGTGCCTGGCCGCGTTGTATGAGAGCTGGTCGATTCCGCTGGCCGTGATTCTCGTGGTGCCGCTGGGGGTGCTGGGTGTGCTGCTGGCCACCCTGCTGCGCGGCTATGCCAATGACGTGTACTTCCAGGTGGGGCTGATCACCATCATCGGGCTGTCAGCCAAGAACGCGATTTTGATCATCGAATTTGCGAAGGACCTGCAAGCCCAGGGCAAGAGCGTGATCGAGTCGGCACTGGCGGCGGCCCACCTGCGGTTCCGCCCCATCGTTATGACGTCGATGGCCTTTGGCCTCGGGGTGTTGCCACTGGCCATTGCGTCGGGGGCCGGCTCGGCCAGCCAGCGCGCCATCGGCACCGGCGTGCTGGGCGGGATGATCACCGGCACGGTGCTGGCCGTGTTCTTCGTGCCCGTGTTCTTCGTAGTGGTGCGCAGTCTGTTCAAGGGCAGCGCGCGCCAGCAGGAGATGAACCGCCGCCACGCAGAAGAAGCAGGAGTTGGAACCCATGACTAATCACCCACGCACTACCGCCATCGCCCTGGCAACGGCCCTGCTTCTGGCCGGCTGTTCGTTCATACCCACGTACGAGCGCCCTGCAGCGCCAGTGCCGGCCAACTATGCCACCACGGACGCGGCAGCCCCAGGCGCTGCAACTGCCGCGCCCTGGCAAGATTATTTTGCCGAGCCCCGGCTGCGCCAGCTCATCGAGGTGGCCCTGGCCAACAACCGCGACCTGCGCGTGGCCGTGCTCAACATCGAGCAGGCCCGCGCCACATTCCAGGTGCGCAGGGCCGACCAGTACCCCGGCGTGGGCCTGGCCGCCAACGCGAGCCGCGCGCCCGCCGCAGGGTCCGGCGATCTGACCAACTCGTTCAGCGTGGGCCTGGCCGTTTCGGCCTGGGAGATCGACTTCTTTGGCCGCATTGCAAGCCTCAAGGAACAGGCCCTTGCCCAGTACCTCGCCACCGAAGAAGGCCGCAACGCCGCACAGGTCAGCCTCGTGGCTGCCGTAGCCAACGGCTGGTTGAATCTGCTGGCCGATGAAGAACTGCTGGACCTGTCGCGCCAGACCCTCGCCTCGCGCGAGGAGTCCATCCGATTGACCAAGATGCGCCTCGATGCAGGCGTGGCCTCGGAGCTGGACTTTCGCCAGGCCGAGTCACTGACCCAGGCGGCGCGGGCCACGCTGGCCCAGCAGCAGCGCCAACGCGCGCTCGACGAAAACGCCCTGGCGTTGCTGTTGGGACAAGCCCTGCCCGATGACATTCGTGCCAGCCTTACAGGCAGCAGACTGGCAGCCGCCCCCGCCATGGCACAGCTGCCGGCGGGGCTCCCATCCGAACTACTGACCCGCCGCCCCGACATCCGCCAGGCGGAGCAGCAGCTGATTGCTGCCAATGCCAACATTGGCGCCGCCAGGGCCGCGTTCTTCCCGCGCATCTCGCTCACAGCGCAGGCAGGCACCGCCAGCGGCGAGCTGTCGGGCCTATTCAAGAGCGGCTCGTGGGGGTTCACGATTGCACCCTCCCTGCTGCTGCCCATCTTTGATGCAGGGCGCAACCAGGCCAACCTGGAAAGCGCCCAAGCGGGCCGCAGCATCGCCGTCGCGCAATACGAAAAAGCCATCCAGACGGCCTTTCGCGAAGTGTCGGACGCGCTGGCCGGCCAGGCCACACTGGGCGAGCAGGCGCAGGCGCAACAGTTGCAAGCGCAGGCCGAGGCCGCCCGGCTGCAACTGTCTGATCTGCGCTACCGCAATGGCGTGTCGAGCTACCTGGACCTGCTGGACGCCCAGCGCTCGCTGTTCACGGCGCAACAGGCTGTGGTGCAGGTGAAACTTGCCCAATTGCAAAACCAGGTGGCGTTGTACAAGGCCCTGGGCGGCGGTGCACCCGAAACGACAGCAGGCAACCCCTCCTGACGCAGGCGGCGGCAAGCTTGGCGCGGCCCCCATGGTTTTCGGGCGCGTGCCAGGCTCAGGCTGTGTGGGGTGAGATACAGGGCGCGCGCGGGCCTGACCCGAAGGCAACAGCCCCGCAGATATAATTTAAGGTTGATTTCATCAAAGCCCCCGATACACCAGAGGACGTCATGAGCGACAACCACCACGAAGAAGCCCATACCGGCCCGATCAAGAACCCCAAGCAGTTGCTGGTCGCGGTACTTTTCTCGTTTGTGATTCCGATCTTTGCCATCATTGGCTTGGTCCTGTACGTCACATCGGCAGACAAGCCTGCCGCTGGTGCCGTCAATCCTGAGAAAGCCATTGCCGAGCGCATCCAGAAGGTGGGCATGGTCGAGATCCGTGACGCCAACCGCCCTCTCCGGGCTGGCGAAGAGGTGTACAAGGGCCAGTGCGCCGCCTGCCATGCAACCGGCGCCGCTGGTGCTCCCAAATTTGCCGACGCTGGCGCCTGGACGGCCCGCATCGCCACCGGCTTTGAAACGCTGGTGCAATCCGCCCTGAAGGGCAAGGGTGCGATGGCACCGCAAGGTGGTGGCGACTTCAACGACACCGAAATCGCACGGGCCGTGGCCTACATGGCCAATGCTGCCGGCGCCAAGTTTGCTGAGCCTGCAGCACCCGCTGCGGCTGGTGCTGCTCCGGCAGCCGCAGAAGCCGCTCCCGCCGCCCCCGCCACGCCGGTGGCAGCAGCAGCCCCCGCCGCAGAAGCCGCGCCAGCCGCTGCCGCGCCGGTGGCAGCGGCCGCCGCCGCGGGCGCAGGCGAAGCCCTGTACAAGCAGGCCTGCCAGGTCTGCCATGCTGCAGGCGTAGCCGGTGCTCCCAAGTTTGGTGACAAGGCCGCCTGGTCGGCCCGCCTGCCTGCCGGCATCGATGCGCTGTACAACAGCGTGGCCAAGGGCAAGGGCGCAATGCCTCCCCGTGGCGGTGCAGCCCAGGCGTCAGACGCCGACCTGCGCGCAGCGGTCGAGTTCATGGCTGCCGCCGCCAAGTAAGCCTTCCCCTTGCGGCATGTGCGGTGCACCCTTTGGGGCATTGCATGCAGGCATAAAAAAAGCCGGTTCAGTGGACCGGCTTTTTTGCTTTTCAGGATTGCTTTGTATCCACCATGCGCGGTGACCCAGGGGTTTCGCGGGCACCCCACTGGCCCTGCGGGCTCATGACAAAGCCGTAGCGATCAGGCAACTCTTCCGCCAGCACTTCCTGCGGCAGCCAGCGCCCTGCTTCCACGGCTTCGGCCACCAGAGGCACGTCCAGCGTATGCACCAGGCCCACGCCCAGCGCCGACGTCAGGTAGACGTAGCCCTGCGCGTCCACCAGGCAGTCTTGCACCGCCGCGCCACGGCCCGTGTGGGACACCACCGAAAAATCGGACTGTATGCGCCAGATCCAGGGCGTAGCCTCCAACTCTACATACACCCGCTGGGGCCCGTTCTGAAAGAACCATCGCCCCTGTCCATCGGCTTCGTAATTGCGCGCGATGAATTCGATGAGCTTTTCATGCTGCAGCAAGGACCCCTTGCTGTGTGGAAACGGCCCTGCTGCCTGGGCCTGGTCATCGCGCAGGTACCAGTGGCCACGCGCGTCCAGGCCCAGCCAGCCATAGCAGTCGGGCACGTTGGGCCATTTGGCCAGCGCCTGTTTGACGATGTCATCCATGCGGCGATTGTGCGCCCGCCCGCGTCCCAGCCCCTGCGTGTTCCGCCAACCACCCGCCCACCGCGTCGGGCATGGCACGCACGTGCCCCGGCAGGCGGCCATGGGCAAACCCGACGTGGCCGCCGTGTGGCGGCTGCCAGAGCGTGACGAACCCATTGCGCACCTCGTGCGGCAGCGGAAGGCTGGCGGCCGGGACAAACGGATCGTTGCGCGCATTCACCACCAGGGCCGGAACGCGGATGTGGTGCAGCAGCGGCTTGGCCGACGCCCGCTGCCAGTAGTCCTCGGTGTTCCGAAAGCCATGCAGCGGCGCGGTGAACACGTTGTCAAACGCATACAGGTCGCGCGCCGCCATCAGTGCCTGGCGATCGAACAACCCGGGGTGCTGCGCGAGTTTGCGCAGCGCCTTGGGCACCAGGGTGCGCATGAACATGCGTGTGTAGACCTGTCGGTTGAAGCCACGCCCGATGGCGTGCCCCCCTGCGGCCAGATCGACGGGCGAGCACACGGCCGCCACGGCATCGGCGCTGCGCGCGGCGTCTTCGCCCACCTCGGCCGCCCAGCGCAAGAGCGCATTGCCGCCCAACGAGACCCCCACGGCCACCAAGGGGCCCTGGTGCGAGGCGCGCAGGCGCTGCAGCATCCAGCCGATCTCTGCATGGTCGCCCGAGTGGTAGGCGCGGGGTGCAAGGTTGATCTCGCCACTGCAACCCCGGAAATGGGGCAAGGCGCAGGCCCAACCGCGCTCGCGCGCCCAGTCGGCAAAGGCCTCACAGTAATGGCTGCGCGACGAGCCTTCCAGGCCATGGAAGACCACCAACAGCGGCCGGAGTGCCGCAGGCGCCGTGGCCCCCTCCTCCAGCAGAAAATCCACGTCTACAAAGTCACCGTCCGGCGTGTCCCAGCGCTCTCGGCGGTACACGGGGCGGGGGCCGAACACGCGGCGCGAATACAGGGCTGGCCAGATGGTCTGGAGCTGTCCACCGGGCAACCATCGAGGTGCTACATATTTCATAGCTATTTGCGCTTTCCTATCAAGCGCCAGACCCTAAAAAGGCTTGGATTCAAGGCCCCACCACTCAGTGCAGCACGGGCCGTTGGGCGTCCACCACCTGCGCATCGGGCGCGACGCCGGGGCTCGCATGGTGGGCCACCAGGCGCCAGCCTTCCGGGGTCTTGTGATAGACATTGGTGGCCAGCACCACGGCCTGGTGCAGGCCGTCGGGCAGCATCACCTCGACCTGCTCGACCACGCTGTGCACAGCGCTGGTCAGCGCCACCACACGGTGCACCTGCAACGGCCGCGCCCGCACCGTGCCATGCGAAAACATCGCCTCGAACGCCGTGCGAATCGCCCCAGCACCCAGCAGCCGGGGCCCGCCGGGATGCACGCAGATGATGTCGTCGTCTTCTGCCCAGCAGGACATCAAAAGCTCGATGTCGCCCCGCTGCAAAGCCTCATAGAACGCGGCTTCGGTTTCGTCCGAGGAACCTCCGAGGGTGGCGGCGCTGGCGCGAGAACGGGGCATGGTGGTTGGTGAGGCGTCTGGGATGGAAGGTGGCGCGGCGGCCATGCGGCCCGCCATGTGCGGGTTGCTATTGTGCGGCCATCTCCCAAAGCCTTGTGGCCCGCCCGGAAAGTGGCACCAGGGACGGCACTTGTTGCAGAATCAGCCAAGCTGCCGGTTGATGGCACCTTGGCGTCTTGTCTCTGTGCCCCAAACTGTCCCTGAACTCCACCTGGCGAAGCCACCATGATCCAACGCATTTTTGCCCTGCTGACCGCCCTGCTGGCGCTGAGCGCCTTGACCGGCTGCGGCTACAACGACTTCCAGCGGCTGGACGAGCAGTCCAAGGCCGCGTGGAGCGAGGTCCTCAACCAGTACCAGCGCCGCGCAGACCTTGTGCCCAACATCGTCGCCACCGTCAAGGGCGAGGCCAACTTCGAGCAGGAAACCCTGACGCGCGTGGTCGAGGCGCGCGCCAAGGCCACCTCGATCCAGGTCACGCCCGAAACCCTGAACAATCCCGAGGCGTTCAACAAGTTCCAGCAGGCGCAGGGCGAGTTGTCGGGCGCGCTGTCGCGGCTGATGGTGGTATCCGAGCGCTATCCCACGCTGCAGGCCAACCAGGGCTTTCGCGACCTGCGCGTGACGCTGGAAGGCACCGAGAACCGCATCACCGTGGCGCGCAACCGCTACATCCAGACGGTGCAGGAATACAACGTGCTCGCGCGCAGCTTTCCCACAAACCTGACCGCCATCGCGTTCAGCTATGCGCCCAAGCCCAGCTTCACCGTGGCCAACGAAGCCCAGATCTCCGCGCCGCCCACCGTGGATTTCTCCGCATCCAAGCCCAAGCCTTGAACGCGGCCCTCTCCATCGCTGAAAATTTGAGCAAAATATGCACCTAGCGCTTATCTATAAAGCGCTGATAGCTATATTATTGATAGCATTTGCAGCCCCATGGGCGCATGCTGACGATGGCCTGTTGCCCGTGCCCGCGCTCACCGGCCCCGTCATCGACCAGACCGGTACCCTGAGCGCTTCCGACAAGGCCGCGTTGGAGACGCAGCTGCAAACGCTGGAGCAGACCCGGGGCGCGCAGGTGGTGGTGCTGATGGTGCCCACCACCGCTCCCGAAGACATTGCATCGTTCGCCAATCGCGTGGGCAACACCTGGAAGATCGGGCGCAGCGACGTGGGTGACGGCGTGCTCGTGATCGTGGCCAAGAACGACCGCAAGATGCGCATCGAGGTCGCCAAGGCCTTGGAAGGCGCCATCCCCGACATTGCAGCGGCGCGCATCATCGACGACGCCATGAAGCCCCGGTTCCAGCAAAGCGACTATGCGGGCGGCCTGCGTGACGCAGTCACCCAGCTCTCGGCACGCATTGCCGGTGAGGCGTTGCCAGCGCCTGCCAGTAGCGGCAATGCGGCCCACAGCCCGGACAACAGCCGCGATGGATTCGACTGGACGGACCTCGCCGTCTTCCTGTTCTTCGGTGTGATGGTGGCCGGGCCGCTGGCGCGCAGCATTTTTGGCAGCCGCCTGGGGGGCTTGCTCATGGGCGGCGGTGTGGGCTTGTTGGCCTTTGTGGTCACCTCCAGCCTGATCGTGGCGGGCGGCGCGGGCCTGCTCGCACTGCTCTATACCTGGATCTTCGGCGGCACTGGCGGTGGCAGCAGCCGACGGCGTGGTCGAGGTGGTGCGGCGGTCGGCGGCTGGGGCGCGGGTGTCGGCGGCGGAGGCTGGAGCGGCGGTGGCAGCAGCAGCGACAGTGGCGGGTTCAGCTCGGGTGGCGGTGGCGATTTTGGAGGCGGCGGCGCCTCGGGGGACTGGTGAACATGGGTCCAGGATCAACAACCACCACCTCCATAGCGACCTTACCGGCCGCCCTCTGGCGCCTGGCCCGCCATCGCTGGGGCGAGCCCCAGGCACGCCGCGCGCTGCCCGGCGACACCCTGGAGCGCCTGGCCGCGCGGGTGGCTGTCAGCGAGCAGCAGCACACGGGCCAGATCCGCATCGTCGCCGAAGCCAGCCTGCCCTGGAGCTACCTGCGCCGCAACGCCAGCGCGCGCGAACGCGCCCTCATGCTGTTCAGCAAATACCGCGTGTGGGACACCGAGCACAACAACGGCGTCTTGATCTACCTGCTGCTGCCCGAACACGCGATAGAGATCGTGGCCGACCGGGGCCTTGCCCGGCATGTGGCAGCGGACGAATGGCGCGATGTGATTGCGCTGATGGCTCCCCGCTTTCGCCAGTTGCAGTACGAAGAGGGTCTCGCACAGGCCATCGACGCCGTGTCCTTGCGCCTTGCCCGGCACTTTCCACGCCTGCCCGATACGCCCGGGCACAACGAATTGCCGGACGCACCGGTGCTGCGCTAGACATCGCGCGCGCAGCCTCCACGGCGGGAGGCTGATCGCACGGAGTTGCCTCCAGAAAGTGGGTTGACGCTGCGGGCTTTTGACGGCCCGCCCAAGCGATTTGCGGGCCCAGCAGAAGCGCGGTTTGTTGGGGGAGTGGCTGGCGCTTCCTGCGCCGTGCATGTCTTTCGGGGCATTCTCACCGTTCCAAATGAGCCGCAGGGTTTTCCTCTAGATCACCTTGTTTCAAGGCGATCTTCTCGCTCATTACGAAATCCGCGACCGAAGTTCCCAGCCCATTGTTTCCAATACTGGGACAGTTAGTTTGCGACTCGGTGGTTTTTCTTTGGACTTCACCCGCGTACAGTTCAACCCATCGATGAGCCGAACCCGCAAGGCGACTCACCGAACCCGGTTCAGGAATGGTTTTTTGACCCGGCTTT
>NZ_JAMXAX010000145.1 GCF_023913775.1 Acidovorax facilis | reverse complement strand
CCGCTGTGGCCCGCCCAGCGGCCGTTCTCGATGCGTCGTCATTCACACTCATCGGGGAGGCCTTGCGCTACAACAGTTTTCCTTCCGGCCACAGCATCACGGTGTTCGCGGCGGCCGCGGCGGTTCTCGCTACTTTGCTGCCATCGCCGCGCACGAGCCGCGCCAGACTGCTGCTCGCTGCCGGTGTGACGGTTGCGCTGATGATCGCGCTCTCGCGCGTCGCGGTGGGCGCGCATTGGCTGGCCGATGTATTGGCTGGTGGCGCAGGCGGTTGGCTCGCCGGACTGAGCGGTGCCGCTCTGGCCCGCCGGACCGGTTGGTGGCGCTGGCTCCTGGTCGGAAAGGGGCGCCAGGCAGCCGGCGCGTTCCTCTGTGTGTGGGGTTTGCTGCTGCTGCTTCAGGCGCATCGGGCGAACGGCAACGCAGCCATCCTGGCACTGTCCGGGTTGTGCGGCCTTGTTGCCGGGTTCGCGCTGTTGATCCGCCGCCCCAACCAGGCGGCGGCCGGAACCTGCCGCGGAACATCTCTTCAACGGCCGTCTGACTGAGGTGCGCCGATGGCGTAGATGTCCAGTCGCTTGGCATACACACCGCCGCGCATGTCGAAGGCGCCCATCACGCTGTGGAAGATATTGGCCTGGGAGTGCGCGGTGCCGCGCGCCAGGCGTGCCTCGTCTATTTGCTTGCGACGCTTGAAGGATTCAGACATCCAGACAAGGAACGGCACCTCCTTCTGGACGTCAGGTGCCAACGCGATCGGCGTGCCGTGCAGGTAGAGGCCGTTCTCGCCGAGCGACTCGCCATGATCAGAGATATAGAGCAGGGTCGAGGGGATGCCGTCCAGTCCTTGCAGCAGCCGGATCGCGCGCGCCACAACGTGATCGGTGTAGAGGATCGTGTTGTCGTAGGCATTGACGAGTGATTCGGGGGTGCAGCGATCGAGCTCGACCGACTTGCACACCGGCCGAAAGACCTCAAAAGACGGCGGGACCTTGGCGGCGTATGCAGGGCCGTGGCTGCCGCTCTGATGCAGTACGACGAAGACCTTGCCGCGCTGCGAGCTCCGTATCCGCTGCTCCAGCCCTTGCAGCAGCAGGTCGTCCTGCGTACAAAGGCTTCCGACGCAGCCCGCCTCCAGATCTTTCGCGCGCTCATAGCTCGCCACGCGCATGGGTGGCTCACCCCAATTGTTGCTGCGCCAGAACACGTCGATGCCATGACGCTGCAGGTAACTGGGCAGCAGCTCCTTGGAGCCGGCCAGCCGCAAACCCGGGTCGTCGTGCGAAAGAATGCAAAGCACCGCTTCCGTGGTGTAGGTGGCGCAGGCTGAGGTGTTCGACAGGGCCACGGCACCTGAGACTGCCAGCTGCGGATTCGTCGCACGCCCATAGCCGTACAACGAAAAGTTTCGGGCCCGCGCCGATTCGCCGATCACGAGCATCACGACCGTTTTTTCGTCACTGCCGAAAGTGGCGTCGGGCAGGGGATCCGCTTGCCGCTCAGCCGCCCACTTTGCCGTTTGGTACCGTGCGAGATTGATCGTGTACGACCATGGCAGGATCATTCCGCCGAGTGACCGCGCGTGTTTGTCGATCCATAGCCAGGTGCTTGAAGCAGCATAGATCCAGCCCAGGCCGCCCACCACCGCCACCAGCGCGAATACGGCAAGGCGGACGCGGCGCACGGGGCGCAAGTCAATCCGAGCTAAAAGCACGCATGGAACCAGCCCGAAGACGGCCACGTAGAGCAGCAGCTTTGGATGCCATAGAGACCAAGCCTCGGCCAAGTCGGTGTTCACCACGTTCCCCATCATGGTTTTGTCCAGCAGCACACCGTACGTCTGGATGAAATACAGCGCGCAAGCGTTCAGGATGGCGCCAGCCATGCACAGCGGTTTGAGCAGTCGTTGCGAGACGAGGCCGGCAAGCGCCAGCAGGGTGGCGGTGACGAACGCCACTACCACATAGAGCGTCCCCAAGGTCAATGCGCCGCTGAAGCTGAGCGTGTCTTGCCTTGCGGCCGCATAACCGTACAGGGGAGCCTGATAAATCGCCGCGTTGAGCAGCGCGATTATCGCGACCAGCAGCACGGCATCAGGGCGCGGCCGACGAGCCGCGGCCCGTAGCGTCCTGGTAAGGTGCCCCCGGGTGGGCGTCGCGGGCTCTGAACTCTGAGTCATGACTTCAGGAAACTTTCCAGGCTGATGTTCAACCCCACGATTTAGGCCACAAAAACATGCGCCCTCAGCGGCATCTTTGATGCGGGGGCCTGTATCCCTTGCTGTGATGGTGAAATTAAAGCAAAGAGAGCAGATGGCAAGAATACAGGGGCACGCTACGACCGCGCAACGCACTTCCTGGGTGGTAGGACGGCATCCCGAAATTGCGAAGAGCTGGCGGTAGCGCGTTTACTCAGCCGTTGCGCCCGACGGTATCAGGACCTGACCCCCGGCGTGCCGCCGCCTGCGGATCGTGCCCATGAATCGTGGCCTCCAGTTTCCTCACGGCCCGCCAGGCGGCCGGCCCCGACAGCATGAACAGGACGGCGGCGAGACCGAGGTACAACCACCCCAGCATGGTCAGCGAAGCGATGGCCTTGGCGGCATCCGCGCGATAGACAAAGGCGAGAACGATCTGGACCGAAAAGAGGGCCGCCAGCACGACTGCCGATAGCAGGCTGAAGCGCAACCGGAGCAACAAGGCCACTCCAAATAGCGACTGTGCCGCGGTGAGAAAAAATTCCTCGTGCTGCCGCGCGTCCAGCGGCAACGACGTAATCGCTCCGGCGCCGACGCTCATCGCCAGCGGCAGCATGCCCACCAGCAGGGTCCACTGGTTGATCTTGTCGCTGATCATGGTTGTGAGCCCGCCCTCGGCGCGCCCTGAAAGGACGAACAGGACGGCGATGACGACTGCCGGCGCCTCGCTCGCCAAGGGTGCAAGCCACTGGATCAGCAGGACGATGGCTGCTTTTTGTCCTTGGCGCGATCGTGTTCGCTGTGTTCATGCTGCATTCTTGTTTCGCCCTTCGGTGCGTCCTCGGCAGCGTAGCTTTCCTTGCCGGCGACTTCAAAGGGAAGGCAATCATGCGGTCGCACGTCGTCATCCGTTTTGATCACGCTGATGCTGCCGTCCAACTCCAAAATTGCGAACGCCACGTCGCATAGGCGAATGATCCCCTGCTTGCGAATCGCGGCCAATAGGTCGTTGTCTGAAACATCGAATTTTCTCATCATCTCTTTTTCGACCTTGCCCTCCTGCACCAGCAGTACCGGACTGCCTTCGAGAACTGCGCGCACTTTCACATTTCGCGAGGTAGCGCGATTCAACAGCGAGCTGAGAATAACGAGAATCGCTGCTCCAGCGGCCGCGCCCAGCACCGAGTTGTCGTTGCCTATCATCGCGCTTTTGCACGACGTTGGAAATCATCAGGACAATCAGGAAATCGAAAACGGTTGCGCTGGCCATCTCGCGCTTGTTGGCAAGCCGGAAAATCAGCAACAGCACGAGGTAAACCAATAGCGGGCGCACGAGCTTCTCCGCCCACGACAACTCGGGGAGCAGCATCTGGCGCCATGGGATCGCGAAGAACGTGTCCGTCATACCATCTCCTCAGCCCACTGCGGTGTCATGGCAATGTGACTTGTTGCACTCCCGCTGCTGCGACTTCGACAGGGTAACGCGCGCGGCCGCGTGGTTACCCACCAGACACTCAGCGCAGCACCGTCCGCGAAGGACACCGTACAGCAGTGGCTGGCCCTTTTAGGATGCGGCGGGCTTTCCGCACCCCGGGCAAAACTTTGCCGCGGGCGGCACGTCGGCGCTGCACGCGGCGCATTTTGTCGCCGTCTGGGCAACCCCGCACTGCGGGCAAAAGCGCGTGCCTGCCGTCACGAACGTGCCGCACTTTGCGCATGCTGCCCCGGGCGGCGCAGGCGGGGCGCCGTAATTGCCGGGCGGCATTCCGCCCGGCGGGGGACCGCCGTAGTTGCCGTAGCCGCCATGGTGCCCGCCGCCGTGGCCACCACCGTGGCCGCCGCCCTGATGGCCGCCCATCATTCCACGCAGGTGATCAAAAAATCCCATGAGGACACTCCTTGCAAACGCATCTAACCGAAGAGAAATGACCGGGTGGCCGGGTCGATTCCCCTGAATGTAACCTGCCCGGCAGTTCGAACAGGGTAAGGCGGCGTTCTTTTGGCTCCTGTCCTACGTGTCCGGCGCGAATGGGCACGCAACAGACGGAGAACACCGTTGTCACTCGCGCTTCCAATGCTGCCATGCGGTATCCACCGCAAAGGCGATGCACCAGGCTACGAGCGCCGTCCAAAGGGTATGACTCATAAAGTGCGCACCCCGCAACTGCTGGGCGAGCCCGAGCAAGAGGCCGCTCGCCAGCGAGGCCTGCAACCAAATGCGCGCTGTTCGGGGCGCGACGTTCCGGAAAACAAAGTAGCCTCCGATAAAGGCGAAGCCGGCCGAGGCGTGTCCCGCAGGAAAGCAATGTCCGCCGCCCCCATCGGCCACTGCGCTCCAGTGCGGCACGTAGGGCAACCATCCTCCGAAAAGCTTCAGATCCCAAGGGCAACTAGTAAGGCTGAGCCACTTCAAGGCCGAGACGGACAGCGACACCAGTGGGGTTGTCACAGCCAACTGCACGCGGGACTGCCAATTGAGCTGGCGCAGTGGTCCCACTGGCCACAAGACCGCCAAGGCCAACCCCGCAGACAGCACCCATGCCGCGCGGCGGCCACCTGTGTGGAGTACCTGAGTCAAGAACCAATGGTCGCGAAGCGGAAATCGTTCGGCGCCCCCCATGGCGCGTGCGAGCGCGACGTCGAGTGAGGTCGCATCCAAGAGCATCAAGCCCGCGAGGACCAGGCCGGTTATGAAAAGCAATGACCGGTCGGACCGGGGCGCAGCAGCCATGGCCGCGATTCTGCACCGCGCGACTGAAGAACAGCAGAGTTGCCGCTGCAGGGCGTCTCGGCTGTGGAGTGCGTGAGGCGCAATCGCGGGCGTGCACCGTCGCGTTATGCTAGCGAACCATGCCACTGCAGATACTGGCCCGTCAATGAACGCTGCTTGAACAAAGATCCCGATGAATTCTGAAGAAACCGAGCTAGATCTCGGCAAAGCGGCTGATGCCGTCGTCGGCGTCACCGCCGATGATGACGGTGACCTGACCGACATGCTGGGAGAGCTGCGTGTGTTGCTTCCCAGTGCCCAGTTGCTGTCGGCCTTTCTCATCACCGTGCCGTTCAACAGCGGCTTCGCCAATATCGTCGCTTCGGAGAAGACGGTTTTTCTCGCGACATTCACCCTGTCTATCTTGAGCCTGGTGCTGCTCAGTGCACCGGCGGTGCAGCACCGGGTCATCCGCCCGCTGACCGACCGCGCCGGTTTCAAACGCTTGGCAACGCGGCAGATCGTCGTGGGGGCGGTTTTGCTCGCGATGGCACTTACGTTGGCGACACAATTGGTGCTTTCCACCGTGTTCGGTCACGGGGTCGGAATCGTGTTCGCCACCCTCACCGGGGGGCTGTTGCTTCTTCTATGGTGGGTGCTGCCGAAAGTGTTGCGAGCCAAAGGGCACATGTGACGCAGGACAAAGCCTGAGCCAAATCTCGGGTACCCTGTGATTGGCAACCGGCTATTAGATCAATCGCTGCGCTTCAAGGAGAGCACCATAAACGGCAAACTCACACTCAACTTAGAAAAATCGGCCAGCGTCCTGCGCCTCGCGCTCGACAAGGCCGGCGTGGTCGCAAACGTCAAGGCGGAGACCGCTGCGATTATCGATGTCTCGGGCTCTTTCGAGCACGAGCACGAAGAGGGCACGACCAGCCTCCTCCTTGAGCGGCTCGTGCCGTACTGCGTCGTGCTTGACCCGGACCGGAAGATGGATGTCTTCACTTTCAGTTCGGGCGAACCCAGTGCGCACTACGTGGGTAGCGTCACGCCGGAGGATGCCCAAGGCTACGTCACGCGCAACATCGTTGAGCGGGTTCCCGGCTGGAACGGCGGCACGACTTACAGCTTCGTGATCGAACGAGCGCTGGAGCACTTTGGCTGGAAGGAATGCGAGGAGGCGCACCAGACGCCGCAGGGCAAGGGTTTCCTGTGGCGGCTCTTCAACTCGCCAACGCACGAACATGGGCACGGGACGCCCCACACTCACGAGAAAAAGCGCTCCCTGGTGCTCTTCATCACGGACGGCGAGAACGAAAAGAACGACGAAGACCGCACCACCCGCGTGCTCGAGGAGTCCCAGCGGCGTGGCGACCAGGTCTACTTCCTCTTCATAGGGGCCTGCGAAGACCGGAACGTCAAGTTCGAGTTCGTCAAGACGATCGCCAGCCGTTTCAGGAACACCGGGTTGGTGGTCATCCGCGACCTGGAAGCCTTCGTCGCTCAGTCGGACGAAGAGCTCAACGCGGCCCTGCTCGGGCCGGAGCTGCTGGAGTGGCTGAAGTCCTGAGAGAGACGATATAGCGCCTGCGTCGCCACCTCCGCTCGACGCGACAGAAGGGCTTTCGGATCACGGCAACTGCGCGGGCAGTCCTACATCGCCGAGCGGTGACATCTGCGATAGTTGCCTCATGCACTGGCGTCATGCGAAAGATCATGTCATGAGACTCACGCGGATTGCTCCTGGCGTCTTGCTGGCGCATCTTGCCTTGGGCGCCAGCTTGGCACACGCGACAGAGCAAATTCTCTATAAGTCTGTTCTGCCAGATGGCACCGTGTCGTATTCGGACAAACCGATTCCGGGTACCCGCGCGGAGCCATTAGCGGTCGAACCGCACCCGGCCAATCCCAAGGCAGCTCAGGCTGCCGAAATTTCGGCAGTCAAGCGCCGAGAACAAATGCTGCGCGACTTCGATGCCCGAGCGGCGCGCGCCGCTGAGTTGGATCAGCACATTCCCGTGGCAGCGTCCGTGGCCGAACAGGCCCGAGAACTGGCCCGGCGAGGAGCAGCGGTGCAGGAGGGTGATCGCCAGGGGCGACGGCTCACGTCCGAATACTTCCGTCGTCAGCAGCTCTTGCAGACCGCGCAAGCACAGGCGGAAGTGCGATTGGACGCATTGGTGCAGCAACGGGCGGCTCTCCAGCCCTAGTCAGAACACCATTGCGGCGGCGGTCGGTAACGTCCTACGCGCAAACGCGCACATCCCCGACAGCTATCCGACGTGGTAGAGCCCTCCAATGAAAGTAATCGGGCCTTTTGTCCGCCAAGGAGTTGCAATGAAATTGCTTATAGCCCTGTTGGCCGTTGCGGGCCTTTCCGGTTGCGTCGCCTATGGCGGCGGCGCCTCATACGGAGCCGGCGCTCATTACGACAACTCGCCCTACTACAGCGGCGGCTACTACCGCAGCCAGCCGTACTACGACGGCGGCACCTATCGGCGCGACACCGACCGCGAGGGCCACCGCGACCAGCGCGACCAGCGCGACCAGCGCGATCGTGATGGGGACGGAGTGCCCAACCGCCGCGATGCGTATCCGAACGATCCCTATCGCCGCTGACCTATCCACGCGAGCCCAGTCAACTTTGCCACCAGAAGGCCCCCAAAATGAACCACAAGCTAATCTCACTCGTCGCCGCCTGCCTTGCCGTGGGCAGTACCGCTGCGCTCGCACTGACCAACGACGAGCACAAGGCCGAGATGGAAAAGGTCGAAGCCACCGCCAAGGCAGACAAGAAGGCCTGCGCAGCGATGAAGGACAACGCCCGGGACATCTGCAAGGCCGAAGCTAAAGGCAGGGAGAAGATCGCCAAGGCCGAGCTGGAGCAGCGCTTCAGGCCTAGCCCGAAGAACGAGGCCGATGTGAAGTCCGCCAAGGCAAATGCCACCTATGACGTGGCCAAGGAAAAGTGCGAGGACCAGAAGGGCGCCGCCCAAGCCACCTGCAAGAAGGCGGCGAAGGCAGCGCACGAGTCCGCCAAGGCCGACATGAAGGCAGAAAAGAAGGCCGAGAAGGCCGTACCTGCGAAGGCGGCTAACGCGAACAAGGGCTAGCGACTGGGTCTCAGGAGGCGGCGGTAGGCGCCGCTTGCGGAACCACGGCGCCGACGGAATGCACACCTTCGAATGCGAGCAAGCGCAGCGCGTTGACGACCACGAGTAACGTCGATCCTTCGTGGAACAGAACAGCCGTGCCAATGTTCAGCCCAAAGATGGTTGCCGGGATCAGCACGGCCACAACCCCCAAACTCACCCACAAGTTTTGGCGGATCACCCGCGCCGTGCGCCGCGACAGCGCGACCGCGAAAGGCAACTGGCTCAGGTCGTCGGCCATCAGCGCCACGTCCGCGGTCTCCAGCGCCACATCTGAGCCGGCCGCGCCCATTGCGATGCCCACGGTCGCGTTCGCCATGGCGGGCGCATCGTTGACCCCATCGCCCACCATCGCGACCCTTCCCTTCTCCAGCAACTTCTTGATGGCATCCACCTTGTGTTCCGGCATCAGGTCACCCTGCGCTTCGGTAAGGCCGACGCTCAGCGCCACGGCTTCGGCAACGCGCTGGTTGTCGCCAGAGATCATGATCAGGCGCTCGATTCCGAGCTCCTTAAGGGCTCGCATCACGCAGGCTGCGGCCGGCCGGGGCGTATCCATGACGCCGAGCACACCCAGGTAGCGCTCTCCCAGGCGCACGACCATGGTCGTGCGTCCCTGGGCGATGAGCGCCTCGTTGGCGCGAGCCACCTCCGGCGGCATTGGCGCCCCGCCGATCTCTGAGAACATGGCGGCCTTGCCCACATGCAACATTTCCCCGGCAACTCGTGCCGATACGCCCCGCCCCGTTATGCTCTGCACCGATTCGACGCCGGGTTCGGGGCTGCCTGAAGTCAGTCGCTTTTGTGCGCCTTCGACTATGGCGGAGGCCAGCGGATGGTCGCTGTGCCGCTCCACCGCCACCGCGACCGTCAGCAACTCCGATTCGCTCGAACCGGGGCCGGCAACCACGTCCGTCAGCCGGGGCTTGCCTTCCGTGAGCGTCCCCGTCTTGTCGAACGCAATCGCCGTCAGGGTGCCCAGGTTCTCCAAAGGGCCGCCGCCTTTGACCAGCACGCCGCTGCGCCCGGCGCGAGCCACGCCGCTCAGCACGGCACTAGGCACCGAAATCGCCAGCGCGCAGGGGCTTGCCGCCACGAGCACGGCCATGGCCCGGTAGAAAGTGGTGCTGAACGGCTCGTCGATGACGAAGCCGGCGAACAGCAGAAGAACCACGCCAATGAGGATGACGGGAACGAAAATCCGTTCGAACTTGTCGGTGAAATTCTGCGTGGGTGAGCGCTGCGTCTGAGCTTCGGTGACCAGCTTGACAACGCGTGCCATCGTGGACTCCGTCGAGGCACGGGCCACCATGACTTCGATAGCGCCGGGTCCATTGATCGTGCCTGCGAACACCTTGTGCAGTGCGGCAACCTTCTCGAACGCCCGCAACGCCGCCTGTGGATCGTCGACCGGCCGCTTGTCCACGGGCACGCTTTCACCGGTGACGGGGGCCTGGTTCACGCTTGACTCGCCACGCACCACGAAGCCGTCGGCGGGCAGCCGCTCGTTCGGCTTGACGAGCACCACGTCGCCCACTACGAGTTGCGCCACCGCGACCTGTTCCGTGCTGCCGTCGGGCCGTTTCACCAGCGCAGTTTCGGGCGCGAGCTTGGCCAGCGCTTCAATCGCCTTGCGTGCCCGCCCCATGGCGTAATGTTCCAGCGAGTGGCCAAGACTGAACAGGAACAGGAGCAGGCCTCCTTCGGCCCATTGACCGAGTGCGGCTGCGCCCGCGGCGGCAACGAGCATCAGCGTGTCGATCTCGAAGCGCTTCGCGCGGATGTTCTCGATCGCCTCTTTAAGCGTGTAGTAGCCGCCGAAGACATACGCGGCGACGTAAAAGCCCTTGCTGACGAGTTCGGGCGCGAGGTCGCGCCACGCAAGCAGCCAGCCGATGAGCACCATGAGGCCCGCCAGCAACGCAAAGATCAATTCGGACTTTTCTCCGAAGGGCCCGCCATGGTCATGGGCATGGCCCGCGCCGGCGTGATCCGCATGGTCGTGGTCATGGTCCTTCCCGTCGGCATGGTCATCGTGACCGTGCTCGGCATGCGCATGACCCTGGTGCGGCGTTGGCGCGTCATCGTGCGCATGGCCGCCCTCATGCGCACGGCCGTCGTGCGAATGCACGCCTTCACCGTGTTTCGCCGGGGCCGAGCTCGCTGGCTTCAGGGGAAGCCCAAGCATTTCGAGTTCGGACCTGACCTTCGCTTCATCGACCAGCGACCGGTCGAATTCGATGCGAACGGAACCCGTGGTTGAAACTTCCGCCTCGACCACGCCCTGGAGTGCGGAGATCTTGTCGCTCAGGCGCCTCGCGGCGCGCGCGTGCTGGGTCGATGTGTGGAACGCCAGATGCGCGAAGCGTTCGCCCAGCTCGGCGCCCGATGAGGCAGCGAGTTCGCGCACACGCTGCAGCGAGATCGTGTCGGGCCGGTAGTGAATGCACAACTGAGGCGGCTGCGAACCCCCGGCGTTGGCGACATGCACCTCACTGATGCCGTTGCGACCTGAGAGCAGCGAGATGAGCCGCGCCACGCACAGGTCCTTGACATCTTCCACGCCGGATAGAAGGACGGGAATGTCGAGGCGGATTTTTTCGGCTTTGGCCATGGGTGCACTCCAGTTTTTCTTGTCAAGCTGCTGGGCTACTTTGCAGCTCCAGCTGTTGTGAACAGTGGATTATGAGGTCGCGAGTTATCGCAGTCGGGCCCGCCGAGGGCCCCACAGCAGACAAGCTCGTGGGTAAGATCGGCTGCCGGGCCAAACCCGACAACGTACTGCGAAGCACCACAATGAGAAAGTTTCTTGTCCTGCTGGCCATTGCTATTGCCGCGATTGTCCCGGCCGCCATCTTCCGGATCAGCGGATGGCGCCCCAATGCTGTCGTGGACACGGCCGTGTTCGGCCTCGCCGTGCTGGCGGCCGGCTTCATGCTCTCGTGGGGCGCCGAAGCCGCAGAGAAGCGCATTTCGCAGGGCCTCATACTGGCTCTCGTCGCACTCATCACAGTCCTGCCCGAGTATGCAGTCGACATGTACTACGCGTACCAGGCTGGCAAGGCGCCTGAGTCGAACTATGTGCACTACGCCGCGGCCAATATGACAGGCGCCAACCGGCTGCTGGTCGGCGTGGCGTGGCCTCTCATGGTGTTCCTTCATTGGTGGCGCACCCGCAAGCGCACCATCGAACTGGCAAGCGTGAACGTGCTGGAAGTGGGTTTCCTATTGGTGGCCAGCGTCTACGCATTTTCGATCGTCCTGAAGAACCGCATCAATCTGGTTGACACGGTCATTCTGGTCCTGATTTTCGGCACCTATCTTTGGTTCACGAGCCGGCTGCCGAAGGTGGAAACGGGCCTCGAAGCCGACGATGAGCCCGGCCCGGCCGCGGCGCTGTCGGAGCTCTCGCCTCGAAAGCAGTGGGCCTGGATGGCCGGGCTTGCGATCGTCGCCGCGGGCGTGATCCTGGCGGCAGCCGAGCCGTTCGCTGAATCCATCGTCGCCTCAGGGCGCATCCTGGGCATCGACGAGTTCCTGCTGATCCAGTGGCTTGCACCCTTGGCGAGCGAGGCGCCGGCAGTCGTCATCGCCATCCTGTTCGTCCTTTCAGGGCGCGCCGAGGGCGGGCTCACAACTATGATCAGCGACAAGATCAACCAGTGGACCCTGCTGGTGGGCATGCTGCCGCTGGCGATGAGCGTCGGCGCCGGAGCGATTGCGTCGTTGCCGCTGGACGCGCGGCAGCACGAGGAATTTTTTCTGACCGCGGCACAGTCGCTATTTGGAGTGGCTTTGTTGCTCCGGTTGCGCTTCAGCCTGCTATCGGCAGTCGTGCTGGCGGCCCTCTTTTCGGTCCAGATCGTTCTCGCCTTTGTCTATCGTGCGGATGCCGCCAAGGCCATCGCTTCGCTGACCATGCTGGGGTGGTTGTACCTCGGTCTCGCCGCCGTCCTGTTCATGCTGTCGGGGCCGGCCGCCTGGCGGGCCGTGAGGAAACTGGAGGCCACGATTCATGGGCACGATCCGCAGGCGGCGGCACGCCGGGGGTCAGGTCCTGATACCGTCGGGCGCAACGGCTGAGTAAACGCGCTACCGCCAGCTCTTCGCAATTTCGGGATGCCGTCCTACCACCCAGGAAGTGCGGTAGCGCTAAGGTTGGCCCTTCAATCCAAGGAGCAAATCATGGCCAATCAACCCGCCGAGAAACCCGGCCCCCATCATCCGCACCAAGGCCACGTTCCAGGTGATCTGGATCCCCAAGGCCATCGCGACAAAAGCGCTCCACCAACAGGCACGACGGAGGAGCCTGGCGCCCATCATCCGCACGAGGGCCACAAACCCGGGGACCTGGACCCGCACGGACACCGCGATACGTCGGGCGGACAACAGAGGAAGTAAGCTGCTTACGCAGCACTTGAGCGAGGCGGCGAGTCCGCCTCGTTGCGTTTCAGGATGGCACGTAGATCAGTGCCGTCATTCTCAGGCTGAGATCGAACCGATCCGCCTGAAAGCGGACCCGGTCCCCGTCGCGCCTGCCAATCAGCCACTTCGCCTCAACGAACCTGAAGGTCGTCGTCCCGGCCCGAAGGTGCAGATAGGGAATGGCATCGTGCTGCAGGGTGATCTTGCCTGCCTCGTGATCGATCTTGACGATCCGGCCAGAGATGAAGTCGCTGGCGGAAGGCTCAGCGATGCACGCCGCGGTCGCAACCAGCGCCAGTCCAAATCCCACAACCCATTTGCGGCGCGTCAAATGCAAGGTATCCATGGCTAAGTTCCCCCGTTGCGACAGGCCGCGAGCACGTCTCGAGAGTCGCTCGGAAAGGGGTTTTTGTCTGCTCGTCACGTGCCATCGCATGGTACAGCCCTTTTCGCCGAGGGACTCCCCAGTTGCACAGGCATTGCCGCTACGCTAGCCGCCGTCGCGGTCTCACCGCGCAGGCGCACTCCTACAGCTGAGGCACAGTTGAGCGATGTTGAAAACAAAGCGATTCGCTCCAAGTCTATTTTCTCGTGCAATACCAAGGCCAGGAAAAAGCCCACCAAAGCAGCCGCATAGCGCCCGGCACATCCGGATGCTTCGAGCTTGGCAATGGCACGGGTACTCGCCCAATGAGCAATATTGCCAATCCAAGAAATAGCCAAGCAGTCGACAGGAGTTGGACGATCGCCTTGAAGTTGTCGTCGATCACCCGCATGACCAATACACCGGCGAGGACATCCGCCAGCTGCGCTTCATTTGCTTGTGCCGGGCGATGGACATGTCGCTCGAAGAGGTTCGAACACTGCTGAGCTTGGCTTTGCGCAGGAAAGCGGATTGCCGGACAGCGAACATTGCTCTTGATGAGCACATTGGCCATGTCCGCACGAGACTGACGGAACTCAAGGGGCTGCTCGCCGATTTGACCGATCTGCGCGGCCGGTGCGATGGCCTCGGAACCAAGTGCCGGATTGTCGAAGCGTTGCACAGCAGGGCCGATGCGCTTCCTGCCGCAGGGGCTCGTACAAAGCCGCATAGGCATGTCTGAGGCAGGGTAAGAGAGGCGCACCGGAACGCCCCCC
>NZ_JAMXAX010000144.1 GCF_023913775.1 Acidovorax facilis | reverse complement strand
ACCATCCGAACGAGAAGCGCTTCTCGGACCGCATCGAGACCGTCACGGTGGACTCGGTGCTGGCCTGGCTGCAGCGCACCCAGCTGGCAGCGCCTGCGGTGGTGCAGGTGCTGAAAAACTGAGTAAAAAAACGGCCTCTGCGCCTGCCTGGTAAGCGGTTGCAGCTATCAAATCAGTAGTATTTGAGGAGAGCAGTCACCATGAGCAAATCACTGCGTTTGTCCGAAAAATGGTTCCGCCGTGGCCTGTGGCTGGTGGCGCTGGTGTTTGCCAGCTTCCTCGTCGGCCTGGGTGGCACCATCGTGGGTGATTTGCCCAAGGTTGAGACCCCGCTGCGGGTGGACGACTTTCTGGACAAAGCCGCAGCCGACAAGCTGCGCGCCGAAGTCAAAACGGCGCGCCAGGCCGAGCAAGACGCGCAGACCGCGCTGGAGCAGGCCCAGCTGCAGCGCAGCAAGGTGCGCAGCGAGGTGCAGGCTGAGAGGGACAGCTTCAACAACTGGCTGTCCACCCGCAGCGCCACGCAGCGCGCCGACCAGGACCCCGAAGTGCTGGCGCGCACCCAGGCGCTCGATGTGCTCAAGCTCGCTGAACGCAAGACCCAGCAGGCGGTCGAGGCGCAGCAGCAAGCTGCGCTCGATGCCCGCCAGACCGCAGCCGCCCGGCAGGAGCAGTTGAACCGCATGGAGTCCGACGGCTACGTGAAGCTCAATGCCGAGCGCCGAAAGGTCGAGCTGCGGGTGTTTTTCTATCGCCTGGCCCTCACGCTGCCGCTGCTGGCGGCTGCGGGCTGGCTGTTTGTCAAGAAGCGCAAAAGCACCTACTGGCCGTTTGTGTGGGGCTTCATCTTCTTTGCGCTGTTTGCCTTCTTTGTGGAGCTGGTGCCTTACCTGCCCAGCTACGGCGGCTACGTGCGCTACGTGGTCGGCATTGCCGTGACGGCCGTGGTGGGGCGCTACGCCATCCTGGCGCTCAACCGCTACCTGGAGCGCCAGAAGCTGGCCGAGACCCTGCCCGACCAGGAGCGCCGCAAGGTACTGAGCTACGACGTGGCCCTGGCCCGCCTGGCCAAAAGCGTGTGCCCTGGCTGCGAGCGGCCGGTGGACCTGAAAAACGAGAAGATCGACTTTTGCCCCCACTGTGGCATTGGGCTCTTCGACCATTGCGGCCACTGCAGCACCCGCAAGAGCGCTTTTGCACGTTTTTGCCATGCCTGCGGCACGGGGGCGGGGGTGAAGTTGGCGAGCGAAGACTGACGCAGGTGAATCGGTCTTGTCCCTGGGCCCTGCCGCCCTGTGCGGCGCGTTGGGCCCCCTGCGCGCCTGCGATGTTCACATCCGTTCTATCGGAAGCGCGACTGACTGGCCAGAATCGTCGGCATGCATTCCCACCATTGGCCCCACCAAAGTTTCACCGCTCCCTTCACGACCACCGGCCGCTCCGCGCTGGTGCGTCCGCCACCCTGGCACTACGCGGGCTGGCTGCTCAACGTCGCCTTTCGGTTCGACGCACTAGCGGCGATGCCGCTGGTTCCTGATGCTGTTGGCCGGCCGGTGGGCACAGGGTGTGTGCACTTTGCCGACTGGCAGGCCTGTACAGACGGTCATGAATTGCTGGATCCAGTGCTGTCGCAGTACCGAGAAACCATTGTGGTGCTGGAGGTTGAACGGCCTGACGGGAGCCGCTGTATGTACTGTCCTGCCATCTGGGTTGACCAGGATATCTCCATGGTGCGGGGTCTGCTGCAGGGGTGGCCCAAGAAGATGGGCAGCACCTGGCTGACGCGCAGCTTGCCGCTGGACCACCCCGCAGCGGTACCTTTGCGCAGGGGGAGCAAACTGGGCGCCAGCCTTGCGGTGAAAGACCGCCGCCTGTTTGAGGCGCATGCGGAGTTCACCGGCCAGCCAGGGAGACCGCTGGGATTTCTGACGCAGGCGACCATTGGTGCCGTGGGCTGGGCCGATCTGCGGCAGCCTGAACAGTTTCCCGAGTTGGCGCTTGTCAAGCCAGACATCGTGGCACGCACGGGGGGCTGCTGGCATGAAGTCTCTGCCTGCCTTCGCATGGCTTCGCACCCGGGAGAGGACATTGGCCTGCTGGGCGACTTGGTGGTTGAGGACGCCAGTGCGGGCTGGTTGGGGCTCACCGTGGCGGGAGCGCGCGATGCCTGACGCGTTGTCTGCCCCTGCCGATCCGGCCAAGGTGGCCATAGTGCTGGCGGCGGATCTGGCGCCCGGGCCTGCTGCCAACATTGCCGCGTGCATTGCCGCAGGCTTGGCAGCCTCTCGTCCGGACTGGGCGGGCCGGGCGCTGGTCGATGCATCTGGATGGAGATCTGTGTCTTCCTCGCATGTGCCCATCACCATCCTGAAGGCGCCAGTGACTGCGATGAATGCGCTGCTCAGGCGCCTGACCGAAGGGCCAGCGCAGGACAATGGCCGTATTTCACTATTTCCAGCCTATGCGCATGCCATTCACGAAAGCAGCGAATACTGGCACCGCCATGGTCTGGTGTCGCACGCTGAAGAGCCGATGCTCGGTGTCGGTTTGGTCGGCGCAAAACGTTGGGTGAGCAGCATGACTGGGAGCCTGCCGCTATGGCGTTGAAGCGATCTGAAGTGCGACGGCTGCACCTGTCCGATCTTGCGCAGGTGCACCATCAGCAGCCTGAACAGGAGTGGGTGCCACACTGGCATGAAGAGTGGTCTTTCGGCGCTGTTCTGGAGGGTCAATGCTGCTGCAGCGTTGCCGGACGTCCGTTTGTCGCGCGTGCCGGTGATTTGATTGTGATACGGCCAGGTGTCGTTCACGTGGGGGCGCTGACCGATCCTGCGCACACAGGTGCCGTGCACCTGGTCATGCTGTATGTTCCGCCCCCCTATTTGGCACAGTGGGGTCTCGCAGGGCCTGAGCGCAGCGGGGCAATACGCGCCCCTGGGCTTGCTGGTGCAGCCGCGCGGATGGCCTGCGCAAACGATGTGCGAGCCTGGCTGGACAGCGCAGTGCCCCTTCTTGCCGATGCGCTACCGCTGGACCGAAGCGCTGCTGATCCCATCCCCACCAAGGCGGTACGCATGCTCATCGAGGGGGTGCGGTCTGCCGTCCTGGGGGCGAACAGACGGTCTCTGGGTTGGCGAGGCACTGCGCTGTCAGCCGGGAGCGTGTGCATCGAGTGCTCAGGCAATGGCTGGGCATGGCACCCCGGGAGTACTTGCGTGCCGTCCGTCTGCTCCGCGCAAAGCAACTGGTCATGAACGGAGAACCGGTGGCCTCTGTGGCCGCGGAATGTGGGTTCGCTGACCAGGCGCACTTCACGCGCTGGTTCCGGCGCACATTCGGCTACACGCCCGGTGACTTGGCGCGTGCGATGTCCCGTGACGCGGAGCGCGACCAGGCTGCATCCACAAAGTAGACACAGCACTCTTGTCTTGATCGCAGTGGGCGTTGGCAGCACCGATGCCTTGGCATCGACGCTGCGTTTTTCCTCATCCCACCATCACCCGGTTGCGGCCCTCTGCCTTCGCGCGGTACAGCGCTGCGTCGGCCGCCAGCAGCAGGGTGTCCATGTCGGCGTCCGAGCCCATGGTGGCGCTGTGCACCAGGCCAATGCTGACGGTGGCGCGTTGGGGGCCGCCCTCTACCGGGTCAGGCGCCTGCTGCTCCACGGCGCTGCGCACGCGCTCGGCAATGGCCTGGGCCTCGGTGGGGGACACTCCGGGCAGCACGGCAGCAAACTCCTCGCCACCCATGCGGCCCAGGGCGTCGTGGGGGCGCAGCGCGCGCGCCATGGTCTGGGCAATGCTGACCAGCAGCCGGTCGCCCGCGCCATGCCCGTGTTGGTCGTTGACCTGCTTGAAATGGTCCACGTCCACCATCATCACCGCCAGCCCGGTGGACTCGCGCTGGTAGCGTACCAGCAAGCGGTCGCCTTGTTTGAGCAGCGCGCGGCGTGCCAGGACACCGGTCAGGTCGTCGTGGCGCACGGCGTGGTCCAGGCGGCGCAGGGCTTCGGCGCGCGCCGCGCTGGCGCAGGCCACGGCGAGCGGCCCCAGTGCCAGCAGCGTGACGCCCACACGCAGCGAGAACACGTCGCTGGCATGGGCTGGCGTGAAGTTGAGCACGCCGGTGGCCACGCCGGCCATGGTCCACAGGCACACCACCAGCGACAGCAGGCTGGAGACAAACGGGCTGTAGCTGAGCGCGCACCACAGCAGCCCTGGCACCACAAAGGCCAGCATGCCGGGCCCCCCAATCACAGTGCGCACGCCTTCGGCCAGCAGCAGCGAGCTGACGGGTGCCACACGCCAGATCAGGGGCACCTCCTGCGTTGCGGGCGGCGGGTCGTCGGCGCGCGGCGCGGCCAGCACCACCGGCACGATGAGCATGTAGTTCATGAGTTCGGTGCTGAACCACAGGGACAGCAGGTCGGTCCACGGGCTGTTGAAGTAGACCGGCGCGGCGCCGCAGCCTGCCAGTGCCCCCACGGCACTGGCTGCCAGCGCAGCCAGCAGCAGGTAGAGGGCAGAGATGGTGCGTTGCAGGCGCCGGATGCGTTCGTCCAGCCGACGCAGCACCAGCCAGCCCGCGGTGGCGCCCAGCAGGTTGGCGCCGTTGAGCCACAGGGCCATGGACCAGGAGCTGCCCGTCACCAGGTCTGCCGCCACATAGCCCACGGCCGCAGCTACCCAGGCTGGCGGGCGCGCCAGCCTGGGATAACGCACCAGCAGCCCCAGCAGCAGCGCATTGGCGGGCCAGAAGACCGACAGAAAACCGATGGGCCGCGCAAAGATGCCCACCAGGCAGGCGGCGAAGATCAGCACGGACAAACCCAGCCAGGCCAGGGGCGGCGAAAGCGGGCGGTGGAGCAAAAAAGGGCGGTACATGGGGGCAGCAGTTGATGGGCGGGGAGCGGCGCGCGCGTCAGTGCCGATTGTCCCCGGGCCGGGTGCGCGGGAGACTCCGCAGCGTTGGCTGGGGAAACAATTGTTGATGATTGCCTGTGAGATCGTTGCCAGCTCTCAGGTGTTGCCCAGCAGCAGCGCCACCAGCTCCCCCGTGCTGCTGGCCCCCAGTTTGCGCATGAGCCGCGCGCGGTGGGCGTCCACCGTACGGTGGCTGATGTCCAGGTAGCGCCCGATCTGCTTGCTGGTGGCGCCGGTGACGATGTGCTGGGCGATTTCGCGCTCGCGCAGGGTCAGCGGCGTGCTCACGGGGCGGCGGTGCGAGATGTCCTCGAACATCCACACCGCCCGTGCAAACGGGTCCGACCGGTCCAGTGCCCGGCCCACCACGTGGCACCAGAACAGCGAACCATCGCGCCGTCGCATGATGCGCTCATCCGCATAACTTCCCGACGCCTTCATCGCCTGCAGGCCCAGGTGGCCCGTGTGGGTGAACTCTTCGAACGAGGGGTACAGCGGCGCCAGCGGCTGGCCCAGCAGCTCGGCCTGCTCGTGGCCGAACATGTGGGCAAAGGCGTCGTTGCAGATCTCGATGCTGCGCTCGCGCGTCACGCACATGCCCACCGGCGCCAGGTTAAAGGCCAGCTCCAGCGCTTCGTTCAGGGCGGCATAGGGCGGTGCGGGCATGGGGTGGGATTCTGCCGCAGGTCAGCGGCGCGGCTCGGGTGAGAAGGACCGGTTTCAGGCAGTGCGCTCGTGCGTTGTCACCACGCGGTTGCGGCCCGCGCGCTTGGCGTCGTAGAGCGCCCGGTCGGCCGCAGCCAGCCAGTCGGCCCAGGTTCCGCCGGCGGAGGTCACGCAGGCCAGTCCAATGCTCACGGTGATGGGGATGTCCTCGCCCAGCTCGGACAGCCGGATCTGCTGCACGGCCCCGCACAGGCGCTGGGCGATGGCGCTTGCAGCACTGGCGGCGGCGTCCGGCAGGTAGACCAGGAACTCTTCACCGCCCATGCGGGCCAGCAGGTCCGAATCGCGCAGCTGGTGGCGAAGTGCGTCGGCCGTGGCGACCAGCACGCGGTCGCCCGCCGCATGGCCGAAGCGGTCATTGATGTGCTTGAAGTGGTCCAGGTCGAGCTGCGCGATGGCGCTGCCCACGGGCAGCCGCGCGGGCAGCATGGACATGGCCCAGCGGCGGTTGCCCACGCCCGTGAGCGTGTCGGTCTGCGCCACTTTTTCCAGGCGCACTTCGGCGCGCTCGTTGGAGAGGGACGAGACCATGAGCGCAACGCCAAAGTGGCAGAACATCTGCACGGAGAATGCCAGCGCAAAACCCTGTGGGCTGGCGGTGTGCGTGGCGATGTACAACAGCTGCAGGGCAAAGGTGCCCGCGCTGGCCAGGAGCAGCCCGGCCAGCAGGGGACGCGATGGCAGGGATTCGGTGCGGCGGTCGTGCCACACCTCCCAGGCTGCCGCGGTCAGTGACACTGCGGCGGTCAGGTGGAAGGCGCCTGCGCGCAGCAGGTTGTCCAGCGGAAACTGCGTGACCAGGCCCAGCACCAGCCAGCCTCCGGGAACCAGTATCAGCACCGCAGGCAGGACGCGCCTGCGGCCGCTCAGTGCCCGTGCACCTGCCCAGAAGAGGGTGTACCCCAGTGCCCCGAGCAGCAGGCTGGTGTGGGTCCAGAACCAGAGCGGCAGCATGGAATATTCACCCTGGCCTGCCAGTTCGGCACCCACGGCGAGAAGCAGGTAGGCGGCTGCCAGGGGCTTGAGCCCTTGCGGGCGGCACGAATGGCGGCTGACATGAAAGATGCTCAGCGCCCCCGCCACCAGCGCGGTCTTGTAGAGCAGGAGGATGGTCGGGAGGTCAAGCTGCATACCCATGTCGCAATGCGGTGGCGGTGGGGGATGACGTTGGGGAGGGCTTTGCGGGAGCGCATATCTTGGCAGCAAAACAGCGGCGGGCGCTACCCTGGCGCTACCCAACATTACCTGGCGCGAAGCCTGTGCCAGCGCAGCCGCCATTGCCGCCGCACCACCCGCGCCACGCGCCATGCCCACGAGGCGCGGGCGCGCTCCAGCACCGCGTGCTTGAGGCGCATCCAGTGGGCATAGGTCCAGGCAAACCAGTGCAGCTGCATCAGGGCGGGCTGGGTCAGGCTGAACAGCCGCGCCACCACGGCGGTGCCCACCACCTTGGCCAGCACGATCACCAGCATGCCCAGCACCACATGCCCCCGGCCCACCGCCCACAGGGCCAGCAGCTTGACGGGCAGCAGCAGTGCCGTGGGCAGCAGAAACACCGCTACCGCCGCCCAGGGGGGCAGGGCGCGCACGCAGCCTTCAATCCAGCGCAGGCCGGGCCAGCGGCCGATGCGCGCCAGCAGGCGCTGCAGCGGCTCCCAACCCCATTCCTCGAACAGGATCAGCAGCGCCAGCAGCCCGCTGCCCAGGCCGGTCAGCATGCGGGCGGGCCAGCGCAGCAGGTGGTGCAGGAGATTTTGGATGATTTTGGCCTCTGGCGCTTATCTATCAAGCGCTAATAGCTATTATTTTCATAGCTATTGGCTGTGCTTACACGCCCCGTGCGCGCTCGGTCTTGAAGCGTGCTCGGAATTCGGCGAACGTGCCCGCGTCCAGCGACTCGCGCACCTCGCGCATCAGGTTCAGGTAGTAGTGCAGGTTGTGCACGGTGGTCAGCATGGGGCACAGCATCTCGCCGCAGCGGTCCAAGTGGTGCAGGTAGGCGCGGCTGAAGCCCTCGCGCCCGCCATCGTCCCACGACACGCCCGAACTGCCCGCGCAAGCGTAGCAGGTGCAGCTGGTGTCCATCGGCCGGTGGTCGGCCTTGTGGCGCGCGTTCCGGATCTTCAGGTCGCCAAAGCGCGTGAACATCGTGCCGTTGCGCGCGTTGCGGGTGGGCATCACGCAGTCGAACATGTCCACGCCGTCGGCCACGCCCTGCACCAGGTCTTCGGGCGTGCCCACGCCCATCAGGTAACGGGGCTTGTGTGCGGGCAGGCGGTGGGGCGTGTGGGCCATGATGTCCAGCATCTCGTCCTTGGGCTCGCCCACGCTCACACCACCCACGGCGTAGCCGGGGAAGTCCATCTCGACCAGGTGCTCCAGCGACTCCTGGCGCAGGTTCTTGAACATGCCGCCCTGCACGATGCCAAAGAGGGCGTTGGGGTTCTGAAGCCGCTGGAACTCATCGCGCGAGCGCTTGGCCCAGCGCAGGCTCATTTCCATGCTCTTGCGCGCCTCGGCCTCGGTGGTCTTGTGGCCCTTGGTCTCGTACGGCGTGCACTCGTCAAGTTGCATGACGATGTCGGAGTTGAGCGTGGTCTGGATCTGCATGCTCACCTCGGGCGACATGAAGAGCTTGTCGCCGTTGACGGGGCTGGCAAAGGTCACACCTTCTTCGGTGATCTTGCGCATGGCGCCCAGGCTCCAGACCTGGAAGCCGCCGGAGTCGGTGAGGATGGGCTTGTCCCATTTTTCAAAGCCGTGCAGGCCGCCAAAGCTCTGCATCACATCGAGGCCCGGGCGCATCCACAGGTGGAAGGTGTTGCCCAGGATGATCTGCGCGCCCATGTCGTGCAGGCTGCGCGGCATCACGCCCTTGACGGTGCCATAGGTGCCCACGGGCATGAAGATGGGGGTTTGCACCACGCCATGGTTGAGCGTGAGCGTGCCACGGCGTGCGTGGCTGGTGGGGTCGGTTTTGAGGAGGTCGAACTGCAGCATGATGGGCGGCATTGTCCCAGACAGGCTACCCTGACCTCGCTCAAGGTTATGGACGGGTTTTCGACGAGGCCGTGGCTACACTGGATCAAGGTACTACAAGGAGAACACCATGCTCAAAATCCTCATCGCCGTGGACGGCTCCGAACTCTCCCTGGATGGCGTGCACCACGCACTGGCGCTGGTGGGCCAGGGGCTCCAGGCCACCATGGTGCTGGCCAACGTGCAGGAGCCCGCCACGCTGTACGAACTGGTGACCACGCGCGACCCCGACCTGATCGCCGCCGCCAGCCTGGAGGCGGGTGACCATCTCATGGCGCCGGCGCGCGCACTGCTCGATGCGGCCGGGGTGGCTTATGAAACCGATGTGGGTGTGGGCGATGTGGCGCACACGCTGGTGGACATGATCGAGCGCTCGGGCTGCGACATGGTCATCATCGGCGCCAAGGGCCAGGGCGCCATCACCAGTGCGCTGCTGGGTTCGGTGTCGCAGGAGGTGGCGCATGCCAGCCCGGTGCCGGTGACCATCGTCAAACACGCCGAGGTGCTGGAGAACACAGACAGCGACATGGCCGAGGACTCGGAGGCCTGAGCGCTCCCAGAAAAGAAAAGGGCCGCTGTGTGCGGCCCTGATCGGGATCTTTGAGGAAGCTCGCCTGGTTTCAGGCTGCCTTGCGAAACGGCTCCGCAGGGCGCTGCAGCTTGCCGTGGGGCAAGGTGGCCAGGCGCGAGAACATGCGGCGCACATAGCCGCGCACCCACAGGCATTTGTTGAGTTCGTCCACCGGCAGTGGGCCCGACACCACCACGATGTCGTTGGCCATGTCCTGCGCCCCAGCAGCGCGCAGGCGGCGGCGCGTGTTGTTGGCCCAGGACTGGATGCGCGTGGGGCTGCCATGCTGGTGCACCTCGCCCGTGTGCGCATCGAACGCAATGGCCACCGTGTCGGTCTTGAGCTTGAACCTGCGCTCACCCGTGACGGCACTGGGCGCCTCGCGCATGTCGTAGAGGTAGTAGCTGCCTGCCTTGAGCTGGTATTGCATGTCCATGGGTGTGTTCCTCTTTGTCGGCATTGTCGAGGGCGCACGGTGCGGGCAATGGCAGGTAAAACGGTGGGAAAGGGGCTCTTTTTGAACGCCTCTCACAGATGGCCACGCCGGTTTCTGTGCGCGTGCCATTGTGGCGGCCTGTCGGCGCCTTCACACGAAACTTAAGGACGATGTCGTAACGAGTTGTGAACAATCCAGCGCGGAGTTCGCTGCGCTTTGCCTTGTGCGCAGCCTGTGAGACTGGCGCAGCCCCAGGCGCGGGCAGCCGAGCAAGGGCCGCCCTGCAGCGAGGGCTGCGTCCCCCTTCCCGAATGGCGCAGCCATTCGAGAGAAGGGGGAAGGTGCGCAGCGCCTCAGGGGGATGGACTCTAGAAGTCCACCAGACTCAACCCCACGCTGAACACCGTGCGTTTGCGGTTGTAGTCGATCATGCTGTCGCCGTAGCCGCTGAACAGCTGCGTGTGCAGGCGCAGGTTGCTCTTGTTGCCAAACAGGCCCGTGCCCACGGTCTGCAGCCATTCCAGGCGGACCGAGCCTCGGTCGCTGCTCGACAACGAGTGGCGCAGCGTGGCGCCCACCGTGTTCTCCTTGTTGACGTTCCAGAATGCCGACAGCTCACCCCGACCGATGTAGTCACTGATGCCGGGGTTGTCGTCGCTGCCCGAGCTTTCGGGGATGCGCTTCCAGATGCGCGCGTTCACGCTGACGCTGTTGCCCAGCTCCATGCCCGTCATCAGGTAGGCGCGGTTCCAGCTGCGCGACAGGGGCTTGCTCTGGCCGTTGGACTGGTGCACCAGTCCGATGCCGCTGTAGCGCCACTTCCAGCCAAACGGCAGTTGTGCCGTGGTGGGGTAGACATACATGACCTCGGGCTCGTGGTCGGTGGCGCGGAAGGGGCGCGAGATCTCGGGGGTGAACAGCTGCCAGTACGACTGCTGGGAGTAGCCGAACCACACCGAGTCCTTGAGCGTGGGATGTCCCTGGGTCAGCAGCCCTTGCGCAACCTTGGTACGCACCGACAGCTGGATGCGGTTCTCGGTGCGGCGGTAGGGCGTGGACTCGGTGGCCGAATGGTCGGCTGCATCCGACGTGGGCTGGCGGTTCACATTGCTTGACGCCACCACCGACACAGTGATGGGCCGGTAGCCCCGGAAGCTGAAGGTGCCGCAGTCGCTGCCCGACTCCAGTTCCCAGAAGCGCGAGAGGTCGCTGTACTGCGGATCGCGGCAGCCCTCGGTGCGGGCCACGTCAATCACACGGGTGGCGGGTAGCGTGGTGTCCACCGGGGGCGGCACGTCTGTCGAGGCCGACGCCGTGGCGCCAGGCGCGTTCCAGCCTTGCTGGTCGGTGGCCCACTGGTCAAAGCAGGCCAGGCGCGCCTGATTGTCACTGGACAGGGCGGCGCAGCGGCGCCAGGCAGCGTCGCCGCTCGGGGTGGCCGAGCCGCCAGCAGGCGGGGTCTGCGCCAGCGCGGCGCCGGCAGGCGTCAGCGCAGCGGCCACCAGCAGGGCCAGCGTGCCACGCCGGTGGCCGCCGCTGCGGCGAGGTGAGGCTGGCGCGGCCGTCATTGCCAGCCCACCTGCTTGCGCAGCACAAAAGGAGCCGAGGGGGCCGAAGGGGTGGGGTTGGCGTTGTTCCATGTTCCGCGTATTTCCTTGCCGCAACTTCCATCGACCACCTGGCCTGTCCAGGTGGCGCTGATGTTCGTGCCATTGATCGATTCTTCCAGCATCAGGTCGCCGCCATCGACGTCTCCGCTGACCTGCGCCGTGGCGCCATCTCTTTGCACGGTGCCACGCACGCTCTGTGCCAGCTCGGGATGCGGGCCCAGTTGCAGTGTGGCGGTGGCGCCAGGTGCATCCGGTGCTGCGCCCTGCAGTTGGGCCAGCCAGCGCCCTTGCAGGTGCTGGTGGTCCATGTCTGCCGCCGACGGGCATGCTGCCGTGGATTTTGGGTCATTTTGGCTACTGGCGCTTGTAGGATAAGCGCTGATAGCTATCAAAACAAAAGCAACCGCCAACAGCGGCGTGTGTCGGTGGGTGTCGGGCGCCATGGGTGGAGTGCGTTGTGGTGGGTGCCGTGGCTGCGGTGGGGCGCTCATTCCGGGGTGGCGGCTGCGGCTGCAGTGGCTGCGGTGGTGGCCTGGGCCTTGGCCGCAAATTCGGCGCGCAATGCCTTGAGCTTCTCGCGCGGATCTTCGCGGGCGGTGGTCTTGTCCAGGCCCATTTCGGCAATGAAGCGGCTGGGCTGCGCGGCCACCATCTCGCGGCCCTTCTTGCGCCGCTTGGTCCAGCTCACGGCCAGGGTGCGCTGGGCGCGGGTGATGCCCACGTACATCAGGCGGCGCTCTTCCTGCAGGCGCTGCAGCGTGTCGTCGCTCACCTTCTGCTGTCGGCCTTCGTCGTCGTCGAGCTTGAAGGGCAGCATGCCCTCGGTCACGCCCACCAGCACCACGTGCGGCCACTCCAGCCCCTTGCTGGCGTGCAGGGTGGAGAGCGTGACCATGTCCTGCTCCTGCTCGCGCTCGCTGATGGTGGACAGCAGCGCAATGGTCTGCGACACCTCCAGCAGGCTCTTGGTCTCCTTGGCCACCACGGCACCGGCCGTATCGTCGATCTGCCCGCCCGCGCGCTGGGCCATCCAGTCGCAGAACTCCATCACGTTGCTCCAGCGGGCGGCGGCCACTTTCTCGCTGTCTTCGTTGTCGTACAGGTGCTGCTCGTAGCCAATTTCCTTGAGCCATTCGTTCAAAAAGGCGCGGGCCTCTTCGGCGCCATGCGTGCGGCGCGCGCTGTACTCCAGGTAGTTGATGTAGCGGCCAAATTCGTGCAGGCCGTCCATGGCACGCTTGGGCACCGCCGCTGGCAGCATGCCGTTGAACAGCGCGCCGAACATGCTCTGCTTGTGCTGCGTGGCAAACGCGCCCAGAGCCGCCAGCGTGGTGTGGCCGATGCCGCGCTTGGGCGTGGTGATGGCGCGCAGAAACGCCGGGTCGTCGTCGTTGTTGATCCACAGCCGGAACCAGGCGCACAGGTCCTTGATTTCCGCCCGGTCAAAAAAGCTCGTGCCGCCCGAGACCTTGTAGGGAATATTGGCCTTGCGCAGAGCCTTCTCGAACGGCTTGGCCTGGTGGTTGGCGCGGTACAGGATGGCAAAACTCTTCCAGTCCGGCGGCGGGTTGCTGGCCGCACGCAGGCTCTGGATGCGGGCCACGGCGCGCTCGGCTTCGTGTTCTTCGCTGTCGGCGTCCACCACCCGCACGGGCTCGCCTTCGCCCAGTTCGCTGAACAGGGTCTTGGGGAACAGCTTCGGGTTGGGCCCGATCACGTTGTTGGCCGCGCGCAGGATGGCGCTGGTGGAGCGGTAGTTCTGCTCCAGCTTGATGACCTTGAGGTGGGGGTAGTCGATGGGCAGTTTTTTCAGGTTGTCCAGCGTCGCGCCGCGCCAGCCATAGATGGACTGGTCGTCGTCGCCCACGGCGGTGAAGTGCCCCTTTTCGCCCACCAGCAGCTTGAGCAGTTCGTACTGCGTGGCGTTGGTGTCCTGGTACTCGTCCACCAGCACATGGCCCAGGGCGGCCTGCCACTTGGCTCGCACCTCCGGGAAGTCGCGCAGCAGCCGCAGCGGCATGCCGATCAGGTCGTCAAAGTCCACGCTCTGGTAGGCCGCCAAGCGCTCTTCGTAGCGGGCCATCAGCGTGGCGATGATGCGTTCGTTGTCGTCCGCCGCCTGGGCCAGCGCCTGCTCGGAGGTCAGGCCCATATTCTTCCACTTGCTGATCACCCACTGCCACTGGCGCGCGGTGGCCATGTCGGTGGTGCCGCCCGAGGCTTCCTTCAGGATGCCCGTTACGTCATCGGCGTCGAGGATGCTGAACTGGGGTTTGAGGCCCAGCACATGGCCGTCCTCGCGCACCATGCGCACGCCCAGGGCATGGAAGGTGCACACCAGCACATCCTTGGCGCGTCGGCCGATCAGGCCCTTGGCGCGCTCGCGCATTTCGGCGGCAGCCTTGTTCGTGAAGGTGATGGCCGCAATGCGCTTGGGGTCCATGCCCTTTTCGATCATGTGGGCGATCTTCATGGTGATCACCCGCGTCTTGCCCGAGCCCGCCCCGGCCAGCACGAGGCAAGCCCCGTCGGTGTAGTGGACAGCCTGGAGCTGGGCGAGATTG
>NZ_JAMXAX010000143.1 GCF_023913775.1 Acidovorax facilis | reverse complement strand
CAACGCTGAGCCAGCGCGCAAACAACGCGATCGTCGCCACGCAAACTGCATCCACCTTCTTCATCATGCCCGCGATATTCGCGGGACATGTGGCTCAACTCAAGATGCCTCGGCTGGACGCTTACCGTTGAGCTTCCAGTACTGAGTTAGATCGGTCTCGATGGCCTTCAAGAGCCCGCGGATGTTGTCCACGGACATGCTGGTTGAGACATGGGCGGCAATTAGGTCCACAGCAATGCGCAGGTGCCCAGGTTCGATCTCCGTGAAGAGCTTGTAGGCCTCGGGTAGCTTCATCAGCTTGGCAGAGCCCGCGATGGTCATCCCATCCTCGCCTGCAGCCTCCTTGATCGCATCCAGCAGCGAGTGCGAATCCAGCGAGGATGGCTGGGTGATGCAGATCGCCAGCAGTACCTGCCGATTCTGCGACGTCGGTAGCTTCGGCACGGCCTTGCGAAACACAGTCCGCCAGATCTTCTCCCGATAGTCCTGCACGGCCCGGCTCGGCTCCGCACTCGCTTCAGCCTGCTTCTTGGTAGAAGCCGCTGCAGAGGCCTTGCTAGCTGGAGCGCCGCCCGGCTTGCTGATCCCCGCCTTCGTGCCTGTTCCCTGAGCCTTCGCGGGCCCGCTGGCCGCCGCTTTCTCTGCCTCAGCCGCCTCCCTTTCCTTTTTTCGGGCATCGACGTGTTGAGAATTGCAAGGTACGTTCATGCACAGGTTCTTGAACACCTTGCCGAGCTTGTCCGGAGCGGCAGAAACCGCCGCACCAAAATGCTCGCAGGTCCTGCAGGCCAAGGCCTGCTCCGCGCCCACACCCTTCAGGCCATCCGCGTGCAGCGGAATGACAGTCAGGTTCTCACCCGGGCGCACAATCCGCACCACCTGAAACTCTTCCTTGAGGCTGTCGGCCGTGGCCTGCAGCTGCTCATCCGTCTTCGTGTCGTAGCACTGCTTGTTGGTGCACCTGCCATCGGAGATGGCCACGCCGAAAAGCGCAGACTGGCGAGAGCTGTTGTGATGGCACGGGCCGCAGTCCGACTTGTCGAAGATGGCCTTATCCAGGAGCAGCGAAGCAGACTCAAGATAGGCCCGCAACTCCACCACCGTCCACATCTTCTCCTGCTTGAGAAGGTGATCCAGCGCGGAATCCTGGGTCTCCTTACGGCAGGCCGCCAGCAACTCAGCATGGCCGAGGTTCAGGACTTTGTGCTGCAGAGCGTCACGTACCTTCTCCGAGGCGTTCATGAGGGCGAGCCGCTTCTCAAGTGTGGGCAGTGACCAGCCCATCCGTTTTGCCGCCTCGGGGCGGTCGCCCTTGCAATCTGCAAGTGTCTTGGCTGCGCCTTCCGCCTCCTCGACCGGAGTCATTGGCTCACGCTCAATGTTCTCAGTCAGCGCAGCGGCGTTCGCGAAGGCTTGGTCGCCTTTGCGTACCAGCGCTGGCATGAGGCCCTCAGGGCCATACACGGCGCCGAAGGCTCGATGGCGGCGTCCACCAGCGACGAGCTCATAGCGGCCATCCGCAAGCTCTCGCAGGAGCACAGGGGTGTGAAGGCCTTGGGCACGAATCGACGCTTCGAGCGACCGTTGTCGGTCCGGATCGAAATGCTTGCGCGGATTGTCCCCGAGGACAATGTCCGCCCACTTCACCTTCATCAGTTCGCCCTCGGGCGCCGCTGGGACTTCTATCGTGTTTTCCATGGGTAACCTTTCAAAAAACCAGCTGCGGGATGCAGCTACCTGGTCTTTTGATCGGCGCCGCAGGATAACGACCGCCCGACCAGGCGCTGGGGGGATCTCATGACCTTTGGACTTGAAGGGAGGACGCTTGGGTCAGCGACCGATGCACAAAGAAAAAACCCAGGTCACCGATGAGGTGACGCTGGGTTTTGGGGATGTGCTCAAGCAAGGATGCGGGGTTGGAAGAATCCCAAGGCAACCTCAGCGAGGTCGAGCGAAGGCTCTGCAAAGGGCTTGTAGCTCGCGGTTCGCCCGGCGCTGGATGGACCGCTTCCATGCTGCGCAGGTAGGCGAAGCTCAGTGATCTCGAATGTGGCCAGCTTGTAGCCGCGGCGCGGATCGATCTTGCACGTGAATGCGCAGGAACGGCGAAGCAGCTGGTTGAGCTCGACCTGATCGCGGAAGGCGCCTCGTTCGACTTGCATGGTGCAGTTGTGCGAACACTCGGGAAGCAGGCTCATCTTGTTGAGCTTCTTGAACTTGTCTTCGTCGGACAGCTGCAGTAGCCCAGGAATGGATCCGCCGTTGCATTCGTAGAACTGGTCCGCGAGGTTTTTGAGGATGAAGGTGACTTTCATGATTTTCTCCAGGGGGAAGGTGCGTGGAACGCGTTGTTTGAGACCGCGGCGCGGTCCTTCACCATGGATTGAGCGTTGCCACCAGATAACGCCTGCAGGGCTCTGAGATTTGTTGCGATTGTCTGTATTGCACAATACAATTGTTACGTGCTCCATTCCACATGAGCGCCAAGCTGTTCCAAACCATGCCCTCATATCGCCCGTCCACGCGAGAGTTTGAAAGCCCAACCTCGGAGACCTATTCAGAGCTGCAGGCGGCATACGACTTCTTCAACGCAGAGCTTTTCGCGGGCGAGCTGCCGGCGTGCCTCATAACGCTGCAGCGAGAAAAGCGAAGCTACGGGTACTTCTCGGCGGAGCGGTTTCAACGGGCGGATGGAACGCGCACGGACGAGATCGCGATGAACCCCACTTACTTTGCGACGCTGCCTCTGGTCGAGATCCTCCAGACGCTGTGCCACGAGATGGTGCACCTGTGGCAGCACCACAAGGGAAACCCTGGGCGCGCCCGGTACCACAACATGGAGTGGGGGCAAAAGATGAAATCGATCGGCCTTATGCCCTCAGACACCGGCCAGCCAGGCGGAAAAGTGGTCGGAGACTGTATGGCCGACTATCCCATTGCGGGTGGCCCATTCGTGACCGCATGCGAGAAGCTGCTGACCCGGGACTTTCAGATCTCGTGGCACGACAGGTTCCCTTCCGCGCGCGTCGTACTGACCAGCCAGCAGAGCTATGGCCTGTCGATGGACTTGCCGGTGGCGCTGCTCGCCGTTGCCGGGGTGCAGGCGGCCGTGGCGTTGGGAGAATCCCTCGAGCACGCGGGGCAGGATAGGCCGCAAGAGGCACTGCGACCCAACAAGAGCCTTCGCGATAAGTACCAATGCGCATGCCGGACCAACGTGTGGGGAAAGCCCGGGCTCAAGATCCGCTGTGAAGGATGCGGCCAGCTGTTCGAAGTCGTGTCGCCCTGAGGCGAGGCCGGCACAGCAGAAATGAAAAAGCGGCCCCGATGAAGGGACCGCTGTGAGAGGATGACCTAGAACAGCGCGAGCTGCTCACGGCGCTGGTTGACCACGTATTGCGTGGCCGACTCTGCGATGGGCGTGGGTGCGGGAGGCACCGACACCTCCTGTGGCGAAGACACGAGGTCTTCGGTAGCGGGCATGCTGAGGACCTCGCGCATTGCGCGGACTGCTCTTGGAAAGTAAAGACGCTTGTCCCATCCTCCCAAAACGTGCGCCGGCGTGACCCAGTGCGCCCACTCTGTCATCGCCAGCGAGTTGCCGTGAATGACGATGGCGGGCACATGGAGGAGAGAGAGCTGGACGTAGGCCATGTGGACGGCGGTCGAGTCGATATCCTGCAGCGTGGCGTGCAAGTAGTGCTGGTAGTTCACGTCCTGATCGAGCATGGCCTCGGCATAGGCGATGACCATGCCCCCGGCTCCGCAAGCGGGCTCATTGAGGGCGATGTGATCCTGCTGCTTGAGCTGTTCCTTCACATCGCCTGCTGTCATGCGGGCCATGAGGCTTGAGACGGGGTAGGGGGTGAAGAACTGGCCCTTGCCGCGTTCGCCAAGCTCGAGCGACATGAACAGGTCTCCGAGTGCATCGCACATCCCGAGACTCAGCCACTCGACGAGCACCGCAAGCGCCTGACAAAACCGCGTGATTTCCTCTGGTTGGTACTTTGCAACGATCTCAAGGTACCGCTTCTCGCGGGCATCTCGGTGGATGGGATCCACGGCGTTGCTGAAAGAGAGTGCAGAGACTTCGCAGAAGTCGGAGAAGACTGTGTCCAGTCGGTGCGTCCGGGCATTGGCGCGCAGGAGGTCGCCCATGTCTTTTGCGTGAGAGCGGGGCCCTGAAACGAGTTTGTGAGGTTTTTTGGAGGAGGACATAACTTCGGGAATGGGATGGAAAAAAGGCCACAACCGAATGGCTGTGGCCTTTTGGGAATCGCGCCCGACTGGGGATCGGTGGCGCAACGTGAAAGCTGGTCGTGATCGCTAGAGAAGCCCTTGGAAGCCCTCAAGCCATTCAGGGCCCAGCTGGTTTCGGATCTGACGAAGCAGGGAACCGTCGGGTATCGATTCGTCCTGGCCAGAAGCCCAGGCGGCCGACAGCGCTGCTTTCCATTCCTGACCATGCTTGGCGGCGAAGCGCTCCAGGGCCTGGAACTGGGCAGCCGACAATTCGTCGCGTAGAGTCGCGGGCGGCTGGAAGGGCTCCGCGTGCGTCTTCAGTTCGTCCGCGAGGGTGTTCCACTCGGTCGTTTTGCACGCCGGTGCATCCGGCTCAGGCCAGCACACGGGCGAGAAATGAGCATCTGGCCGTGGGTAGATCAGCAGCGCGTCTGGTCCGGCGGGCTCGCCGGCAGAGGGGAAGACTTGGAACGGATAGCGAGCGCGGCCGTCTGTGGTGCAGACGGGCAGGCTGCCGTGCCCTTTGGAGATGAGCTCCAGGGTCACTGCGTGGAGGTCGAAGACGGTCAAAGTGTGGAGTCGGGGAATGATCGTAGAGGGCATGTGGAAATCTCGTGCGTGAAGAAAAAAAGGCCACAACCGTGAGGTCGTGGCCTTTGCTGGAGGTGCCGACTGGAAAGTCAGAACCTGGGATCCTTACCAGGGACCGTCGTCGTGGCTGTCGTCGGCAGGAGGTGCCGAGCTGCCGTTCGAACCCGAACCCTTCCCTGCAAGTTGTGCAGGGGCGGAATTGCCGGATGGCTTGCTGCTCGGGAGCAGCTTCATGACGTTCGAGACGATCTCGTGCACGTACACGGTCTGGCCGTCCTTCTCGTAGGAACGAACACGAGGCGATCCAAGAATGAAGACGGGCGCGCCCTTCTTCAGGTGCTTTGCAGCAGTTTCCGCGTCGCGCCCGAGGACAACGACGTTGTGCCAGAAGGTTTTCTCTTCGCCTTGAATGAACTCGGATGTAGCCATCCGGAAGTTCACGACAGTTTTGGCTTCACGCGTGGTGCGTGATTCAGGGTCCGCGCCGAGGTAGCCGAGGAGGATAGTTGCAGAATACATGGTGAATTCCTATGAGGTGGGAGTGGGTTGAGAAGTCTCGCGAGCGGCGAGTACATCCTCATTTGTTGCGGTGTCGGAGATAACAAGGCCCGGGAGCTGCAGCTGCTTCGCGTGTGCCGCTGGCGCCGGTGTCGTCGCGGGTGGTGCTGGGCCCTCGAGTCGCGCAATGGCCTCAGCAACGATGAGCTCTCTCACCCGCCTGGAGAACCCGCTCTCGCGGGCCGGTGGGCGCCCGGCGTTGTAGCTGTCCTGGAGCTCGGCATCGACGCGACGAACCGCGAGGTAGAGCCACTCGTTGAACGCCGCATGGGTCTTCCAGATGCAGAGGGCCAGGCGGACGATGGTCTCGTCCAGGCTGATGGAGGTGCGGAAGGAATCATGACGTCGCACGCGGACCACGACGATGCCGCGGGCGTCGGGCACCAGGGATGTGTTGCTCATGGCTGGGGTTCGGGAGTGATTGCGAGCAACAATTTACCACCGAGGTAACAAAAAACAAAACGCGAGTATTTCTGAAGCCGCGCAAGTGGTTGCGCCAGCGATCAGCCCGGCTGTGCCGGGAAGGACTGGCCCAGCGAAGCTGGGCTACCGGGACTCGAGAGATCGTGGCAACGGGTTACCGAAGCGACCGCCCGGCTTCGCCGGGCGGGCTGGAACCCGCTGGACCGTGGCTCGCAGTTCGGGCTTGGATAACGGGTTGCACCGGAAACGTGAGCCCGGCCTACCGGCCGGGCGGGAGCCCGGGTCGATGGAAACTGAGCCCTGGTGCGAGCGGGTAACGGGTTACCTAAAGTGGCGCCCGGCAGCGCCGGGCGCGGTACGACCTCCATCAGTCGCGCCACCTCCCATTGTCGAGCGAGGTTTGGGTTGCCTAGGCCGCAGGATGCGTAACGGGTTACCCGGTCGAGTGTGCCCGGCTGTGCCGGGCAGAGTCGACGAAGGAGTGATGCCGCGATTCTCCGGCTTGGCGGATCACATGAACCCAGTGCAACTCAGAACGTAGTGCAACAGGTTACCCCGGAAAGGAAAGGGGAGCTCCCGCAGGGAAAAAAGACAATCGAAAAGCACAACAAGAGAGCATTACTGCGAAGTTTTGTCCAATGAGTTGGACAAGAATGGAGCAAGGGGGGAAGGAGAGTGGAGAAATGCGAAGAGTAGAAACGAGAGCGAGAGGCAGAGCGAGGAGGAGAGAGAAGGCGAGAAATCGAGAGCATTACAGCGATGGAATCGCTGTGGGGAGGGAGAAGGGAAGAGCGGGAGATTCGCGACAGGCGAGGGAAGGCGATGTGCGAGAAATGGCGCCATTCGAACCAGGCGCAACACTTCGAGTAGAGACGCACCACTGAGGGTGGTGGTGCGGATACACCGGGGCACGTGAACTATGAGAACTCACGCGGAGGAGGGGAGGGGAGTATCGAGATCTTCGAACCGCCAAACGACCTTGGGATGAAATCGACGGTCCACGTCGTATCCCGCAACCTGCAGGTTCTGTACGATAGCCTCGTGGATCACCAGAAGATCAGCGGAGGTGTCATCGGCGCGGCCTTCGTTCTTAGAACTGGACAGTTTTGATACTCGGCTGATTCTATTGAGGCACTCGATTATCGATTCTCGCTCGGCTGTAAGAGACTTGAAGTTGAGAATCACATCCGTCACGAGTTGCCGGTTGGGAAAATCTGCTAGTCCGGCACCCACCATGTCCGGATGAAATCGAGTGACAGTCCGCGTGTAGCTGCGACCTGTGCCAGTTGAGAACCAGCGCACTAAGGCCGGAGTATTGGGGCGACCATCGTGCTTCCGATACCAGCGAATATCGAGCTTCCCGTGCATGGGAGGCTGGCCAATCCTCAGGAGAAGCGCCGAATAGTCGATTAGCTCATCGATTTTGTGAAGTCGATCAAAGAGCCCAGCGATTCCCACGCCAAGTTCTGTGTTTTTAAGCTCGGCCCACTGCGAGTCGCGGCGACTGCCAGGAGAAGCGCCAGGTTCAGGAAGGCGGAATCGGGCATTGGGAGAACTGAAAACCATTGAATGCTCTCAAACTTTTGATATCCGGGCTGGGCCGCGCTCCAGCGGCACAGCTGCCCCGTTGCGAGGACGTAACAATTCTAGAACATCCGCACCGTGCAGAAATCGTGCATGCGTATTGACGTGCGCCACGCCGCTGGAGCGCGTGCGGCTCCGGCGAAATCGGGCCCGTGATTCCGATGCCTTGCGGCCACTACTCGCGATTGGCTAAGGGCTTGCAAGCATGCGAGACTTGGCGCGGGGGGCCTCGACCGAGGCTAGCGGGAGCATGTGGCGACCCCTAATAAGTTATGTAAGCGCGCCAGGACGCGGGTAGCTCAGTCGGCACCGAGTGCGGCCAGGTCGCGGGGCGTAGGTTGGTAACAAATATTATTTGGTGCTGCTACAATGCACCCGTATCAAAAAAAGGAATGTTGCTGTGCCAAAGCTCATCAAGGAAGTGTGCGGAGCCATCGTCAGTGGTGCTTTGATCGTTTGGGTCGGGGCGATGTTGCTCACGAATGATCCCTGTGAGCGCCTTTCTCGATTCGACTGGCTTCCGGCCGCTGTCGTGCACGCTACGGTGTTCGTCGCTGAACCGTTCGTATCAAAGGGGACTGCAGGCGGGATAGGCGACTCCTTGAATGTCGTGCGAAACGGCTTGAATGGAATTTTTGCAAAAGTTGTACTCAGAAAGTCAACTGAGGAACTGAAGTGCAGCGCGCAGAAACCCTCGAATACTGCGAAAGAGGGTTTGACGGCTGAACCCGAGCGCCCCTCATCTGGCAACAAGAAGATCCCAGAAATAGAGGAAGCTCGAGAACTCTTGAATAGTCTCAAGCACCAGGCTCCGAAGGAAGAAGTTCCTGCTTCCAAGTGAAATACACACAATCCACTTTTCCAACCCGAGGTAATCGAATGAAACGAGTGTTTGCGCTGCTTGCTATTGCGGCTTCCATGTCGGTTTTTGCTGGCCCGAAAGAGGATGCCATCCTTGCCAAGATGAAGGAGATTACCAAGTCTCCGGGGATCTCTGTCCAGGCCACGCCCTTTCCGGACCTGTTTGAAGTGCACCTTGGGGGTGGAAACATTGTTTACACAAATCCAGCTGTGGACTATGTGATGCTTGGTAATCTTATCGACCCGAGTACTCAAAAGAATCTCACGGACGAGCGCCGCTCGGAATTGAATAAGGTTGATTTCAAATCGCTGCCGCTGGAGCGCGCGATTAAGACGGTGAAGGGGAACGGGCAGGCCAAGATTGCTGTTTTTGAAGACCCCAATTGTGGGTTCTGCAAACGGTTGCATTCGGAGCTCAAGAAAGTAGATAACGTAACCGTCTATACCTTCTTGATGCCTGTGCTTGGCGCCGACTCGGTTTCCAAGGCGCGTGGAATTTGGTGCGCCCCGAATCGAGCCAAGGCCTGGTCCGACATTATGAGTGGGGGGCCTATTCCTGATTCGAATTCTTCCTGTGACTCTTCGGTGGTCGATAAGAACCTGGAGCTCGGCAATACCTTGGGAATTCAAGGCACTCCCACTATCTTTCTGGCAGACGGCCGGCGCCTTCCCGGATTTGTTACTGCCGAGGAGTTGAAAAAGAACATCGCCTCTACGAAGTAGCAATAGCCTTCTCCTCCCCCCTTTGGCCCGTTCGACGGGCCTTTTTTTCGCCTGAAGCGCAGGATTGGCGCCAACGTGGGCGCGGAGAAGGTCTATTGCCGGTGCTGGGCGCCAAGATGGAAACACCGCTGTTGCCTTGCTTGGTGCTGACTGCCAGCCGGGCGCAGATTTGGCGCCAAAAGAGCGTAACAATGTTGCCAAGTAGCAAAAAACATTTATAATTTGATACGCAACATTTGTTATCACTACTGGAAAGCTATCTCATGACCTGTCCCGTGATTGGATTTGACCTTGGCCACTCTGCTTGCAAACTGACATTCGACGCTCCCGTTGGTGTGCGTCGCATGTTGTTCCCTTCCATCGCCTGCCTGGCCCAGGCAATCTCGAGTCCCGCAGAGGCAGAGAGGGCGAAGGCCGAAACGGTTGAAGTTGGCGGGCGGGATTGGTTTGTGGGTGACACGGCGCGGCATCAGGGGAAAGCGGCCACCGCGTCGGGCCTGAACGATCGTTGGGTGGAAACTGATGAGTTCGCCGCCCTTGTTGAACTTGCCAAGCGGCGCATCGGAGCGGCCGGGGTCAAGGGCCAGCAGTTCTGGATCGTCGGACTGCCGGTGGGATCGTATGTCCCTCATCGTGACGCTGTCGGGAAGCGGATGACCTCGATCCTTGGTCAGGATGCGCGGGTTCTGGTCATGCAGCAGCCGGACGCTGCCTACTTTGCGCACATCTACACACGGCAGGGCGGGCTGCGCCCAGGTGTCAGCCCGACGAACGAGTCTTGGGCGGTAGTAGACGTGGGCTACTTCACCACGGATTTCGTACTGTATGAGAACGGTCGCTACATCGAGTCCTGCTCCGGCCGATACGACGGCGTGCGGGTGGTGGCGGAAACCGTGATGCGCGCGCTCGAAGCCCGGGGCATTAAGCGTACGCTTATCGACATCGAGCGCATCTTGCCAGTTGGGAAGCTCCGCCACATGGGAGAAGAGGTGGACGTCTCCATGGAGATCGACGATGCCTTCGCTCAATTGTTCTCCAACATCTTTGACCAGGCGTCACGCCTGCTCGGTGATCGTGTTGAGCTGCTTTCTGGGGTGCTGGTCGCGGGTGGCTCTGCCTCGGCACTTGCGACACGCATGAAAGCTGTGTGGCGTCACACGCGTCTTGTGAGCGACGACCACCAGGAGGACTGTGCAGCCCTTCATGGGTCGCGCTTCATCATCAGCGAGGGCTACTACCGCTATGGCAAGGCCAAGCAGTACCTCGAGGGTATGAATCTGGCCACTGCGGGGTGAACATGGCGAACTGGATCAGAGACAGCGAACCCCTGGAGTCCATACGCGTTTCCTTCCGGGCGGACCCGTACCGGGACCAGGCGGTGCATCAAGCACTGTCGAAGCTGCCGTTCCGTGCGGGCGGCGCGTTCGTGCGATTCGCTACCGCCCAGGCGATCGCTGCGGGCCTGGTGAATGTGGACGACTTTCTGCGCGGCCTAGCGCCTCAACGGGCACCCCGCGCTGTACGCCCCCCCACCCAAGTGGCACCGCCGATGCCTGCCGATGCTCAACGCGTCCCGCAGCCACCAGGCGCGCAGCGCGAGGTCCCTGAGGCGAAGCGCCCGACGACGGATGCTGAGTTGGACGCCCTTCGCGCCACTACGCGCTTCTAGAGGGGGTGATTCATGGTGAATTTGATTCTGTCTGCGCTGCTTGTGTGCTTTGGCGCCCAAGCATTCGCCAATCCGATTGGCGGCGTGGAAGGAACGGTCGTGGGCGTGGTGGACGGGGACACGTTGGATGTTTCGACCGGCACCGTGGTGTACCGCGTGCGTCTCGCGGCGATTGACGCGCCCGAACGATCGCAGGCGTTCGGTCAACGAGCCAAACACGAGCTCGCGGCGATGGTGCACGGCCGACGTGTCTCGCTGCGTTGCAGCAAGCAGGAGCGAAGGCCCGAAGGGCAACGAAGTCGCGAGATCTGCACGGTGTTCAGCGGCGGCAGGGACATCAACTTGTCGCTGGTATCCCTGGGCTGGGCCTGGCACTACAAGGCCTACGCACGAGAGCAGTCAAGCGCAGACCGGAATGCCTATGAGGCAGCGGAGGCCTCAGCACGCGCAAGTGCCCGGGGCCTGTGGGAGGACCGAAATGTTGTGGCTCCATGGGCCTATCGGCGTGATCTGAGAAAAGGAGTACGGGAATGAAGTCAGTGGAGGAACTAAAGCGGGATGTGCTGCCGGCACTGTTCGCGGACTCATCCAGGGTCGCGGAGTACGGAGACGGCGCATCGGGCAAGGAGGCTCTGCAGGCGCTCTCCGACTTGATGGAGCGGGGTGCAGTCTCGCGGCTGGCGGAGGCGATCGAGGCGATCGTGAACAAGCTCTCCGACGCTGATCCCAAGCAAATTGCCAAGGCGCCTAACTGGCTCGACAAGCTGCTGGGCCGCCATGTGGAGCGTCGCGTCCGGTACGACGTGGCGAGAAAGTCTCTCGATGAGCTTATCCAGGCGGCAGCTGGCATTGAGCAATCGGTGCGGGACACCTTGCGGATGGTGGACCAGACCCTGTCGACCCACGAAGTAGAGACAGCACGCCTTGACGATCTCATCCGCGCCGGCCAGGAGTACCTGGACGAGAACCCCCAGGCGGGGATGGCAGCTGCTGGACAGCTGGAGTTCGACAAGCCGCGCGAGCGATTTGCCAGAAAGCTGGCGAACCTCGCTACCTTGCGCGCTTCCCACGCCATGTCGTTCATGCAGATGAAGCTCACGCGGGCTCAGGCGGTGGACATGCTGGATCGATTCGCTGAAACCAAGAGCGTGCTCGTGCCCGTTTGGCGTCAGCACACGCTGGCCCTGATCACCTCGAAGCACATGGATCCGGCCATGGTTGGCGAGGCTGCGAAGGCTCACACGGCGCTCATGCGAAGCCTCTCGAAGAGCCTTGAAGGCGTCAAGTAATACCCCAGGAGATCAACATGAAAAGTTCCATTGCTACCCGCCCAGGAAACTCCCTCGTGACACTCGACGAAGGCGAGCTGCGCAAGCTCGGTCTCACGGCCGCCGACCTGGCCGAGATCTCCCAGGTTGCGATGCGCATCCAGCCAGAAAACCCGCTCACCGTCTCAGAGTTCGGTCGGGACGTCGGCGAGCACACTTCTCGCTATGCGGACAGCTTGCTGGACCAGGTGCGCAACCGTGACCTCGACGTCGCTGGCGAGAAGCTCTCCGCTGTAGTGCATGTCGCCAAGCGGATGAACCTCGGGGTGCTCTCGGACAAGCGCTCTCGCCTGCCTATCGTGGGTCCCTTGGTTGACCGGATTCGCCTGCGCTCTGGCCGCATCGTGGGGGAATTCGACAGCACCCGCCAGCAGATCGATAGCCTTGTGCGGGAAGTGGAAGCAACGCAATCCGGTATTCGCGAGCGGAACGCGGGGCTGGAGGATATGCACGTCGGAGTCCGGGAAGAGCACCGCCTCCTCGGTATCCATGTCGCAGCGGGGAAGATGCGGCTTGCCGAGGTCCGGGCGCAACTCGTCCAGTTGCGAGAAGGTGGCCAGGGGGATATCCAGGCTGCGCACGAGGTCGCGGACCTCGAAACGGTGGCCACCAATCTGGAGAAGCGGATCAACGACCTGATGGTGCTGCAGCACTCCGCCCTGCAGAGCCTGCCAATGATTCGGCTGATTCAGTCGAACAACCAGATGCTTGCGGACAAGTTCCACACGGTCCGGGAGATCACTGTACCCGCCTGGAAGCGCCAGTTCATGCTGAAGCTGACGCTCAATGAGCAGCGCAATGCGGTGGAACTCGCGGACACCATCGACAACACGACAAATGACCTGCTCAAGCGCAATGCTGCCCTGCTGCACCGCAACTCCGTCGAGACAGCAAAAGCGAATCAGCGACTGGTCATCGATGTGGACACGCTGCGCGAGGTTCAGACCACGTTGATCAAGTCGGTCGAAGACGTCATCCGCATTCACCACGAAGGGATCCAGAGCTTCCGGCAGGCCGAGGCACAGATAGAGAGCATGCGAAGCGACCTGCAAGCCAAGTTGTCGCGTACACCGGCGGCGGGGACAGTTTCTTACCAGGAGGCGGCATGAGATCGAGTGCTTCCGTTGATGCCAAACTCGCCGTATCGGAGCTTGCGAGCCGCCGCGAACGATGGGCACTGGGCCAGACGCGGGCGACCTGGATAGTGCTCGGGATGCTGGTGGTCACCGTGTGCGCCGCGGTGCTCGTTGGCCAGGTCGGTCCCCAGTCGGCGATATCCGAGATTCAGGTCCCCGAGTCCCTTGGAACTGCCCTCAGAATGGCTGGGAGCGGTGGTACAGGGCACAGTCCCGAACTAGCAGCGGTCTTCGAGCAGCTGGATGGCTTTGCCAGCGGGTATATGGTGAAGGCGCTCGCAGTAGCAATGCTGCTAACAGGCCTCGCGGTGGGGGTAACCAAACAGTCGATCATGGCCCCAATCGTTGGCATATCGACAGCATGTACGCTGGCACTCATGCCGTCGATGCTCGACTCTATGGGAGGGGATTCCAAAGGCCGTTCGCTGGCCGTCATCGCGCAAGAAGCCATTGAACGGCACGATGCCGTAGGTCTTCGCTCCATCGTTGCAGATCTGGACCGAGCCGTGCAGCTGGAGGGTGAATTCGTACTTGCCCAGATGGGCCCTCGGAAGGGGGAGCAACCGCGTCAGTCGCAGGCAAAAGCGGTACTGGCGAAGCTCGCTGGGCAGAAAGCGTTCCAGCCGAGGGCTGATGTTCTGTATGCCCTAGGAGGCCGTCGGACTTGAGCCGCGCGGGTCTATTGCGTCGACCCCGCAGCGCCGTTCGCGGCGGCGCGAGGCGGAGTCTGCCTTTTCGACTCGGCTGAGACCGCTGCGAGTCGCCCAAGACCCG
>NZ_JAMXAX010000142.1 GCF_023913775.1 Acidovorax facilis | reverse complement strand
ACGCCCCAGGATGACTTTGGGCTGGAGCAAGCCTATTGAGGTGTATGCCGAGCATTTGGCTCGCTTGGCCCAACAGCCCGATTCAGTCCATTAACTTGATTGTTGCACTTGGACTTGAAACCGCCCTACCCGATCATGCGCAAGTAGCTATTGATTTGATAGCGTCTTGCGCGAGGCTCGGGGTGCGTGGTGTTCTGCCTGCCCCGCTGCCAGATCGTCCAGGATGGGGCAGTCCGGCCGGTCGTTGCCCTTGCAGCACGACACCAGTGTTTGCAGGCTGCGCTGCATGGCCTGCATCTGGGCGATGCGTTCGCTCAGGTCGTCGATGTGCTGCTGGGCGATGCGCTTGACCTGGCTGCTGGCGCGGCTGCGGTCGTGCCACAGGCCCAGCAGCTCGGCGATTTCTTCCATCGAAAAGCCGAGGTCGCGGCTGCGGCGGATGAAGTGCAGGGCGTGCACGTCGGCCTCGGTGTACTGGCGGTAGCCGCTGTCGGTGCGCGCCACACCGCTGATGAGGCCCAGCGATTCGTAGTGCCGCACCATGCGCGCCGAGATGCCTGCGCGCCGGGCAGCGACGCCGATGGGCACGGGCCAGGTGGTGGCGCGGGGTGCAGCGGCCTTGGCGCGCGCGGTCGGCGCCACATGCGAGGCATGGGGGGAGTGGGGCGTGGTCATGGTGTGGCCCTCGCTGGGTGCATGGTGGCGCGGCGCTCAGGCCGCGACGGAGTAGCCTTCTTCGGCAATGGCGGCGGCCAGGGCTTCGCGCGGTGCGGTGCTGTCCACGTCCACCTTGCCGCTGGCGCGGTCGATGCGCACCTGGGCGTCGGGATCTATCTGCTGCACGGCCTGGGTGACGGCGCGTTCGCAGTGGCCACAGGTCATGCCTTGAACTTGGAAAGTAGTGGTGGTTGTCATGGGGTGTCCTCGGGTTGGTTTTCAAGAGGGCCGTTGAAGCGACCCAAGTGAATGTTGAAGCTTGACATCGTGGCAGAGTCAAACACCGCTCAAGACACTCATGATGTGAGGGTTGATCAATATCAATGCTTGACCTTGCCATCACGTCAAGGATCAGCATCCCCGCCATGAACACCATCACCACCCCCCCCAACACCGCGCCCGGGTCTGTGCACTCGCTGGACCTGGGCATTTCTGGCATGACCTGCGCAAGCTGCGTGGGCCGTGTGGAGCGTGCACTGCGCAAGGTGCCGGGCGTGCAGGAGGCCTCGGTCAACCTGGCCACAGAGTCCGCACGCATTGCCTTTGTCACGCAGGTGGGCGCCGACGCCGCCGCCATGGAGGCGGTGCTGCGCCGCGCGGTGCGCAATGCGGGCTATGAGCCGCGTGCGGCGGGGCAGGAGGATGCTCCGGAGGACTTGTCGCCCTGGGCCGGCTTTTTACCCGTGGGCATTGGCCTGCTGCTGTCTGCGCCGCTGGTGCTGCCCATGATCGGCGACCTGTTCGGCCAGCACTGGATGCTGCCGGCCTGGGTGCAGTTTGTGCTGGCCACGCCGGTGCAGTTCATCCTGGGGGCACGGTTTTACCAGGCGGGCTGGCATGCGGCCAAGGCGCTCAGCGGCAACATGGATTTGCTGGTGGCGCTGGGCACCAGTGCGGGCTGGGGCCTGTCGATGTGGCTGTGGCTGACGGCGCCCACGGACCATCCGGGGCATGTGCCGCACCTGTACTTCGAGGCGTCGGCCGTGGTGGTCACGCTGGTGCTGCTGGGCAAGTGGCTGGAGGCGCGCGCCAAGCGCCAGACCACGGCGGCCATCCGTGCGCTGCATGCGCTGCGGCCGGATGTAGTGCATTTGCTGACCCAGCAGGGCGAGGTGGATGTGCCAGTGTCCGAGGTGCTGGTGGGCGACCAGCTGGTGGTGCGGCCGGGAGAGCGCATCCCCGTGGATGGCACGGTGCACGAGGGCCACACGCAGGTGGACGAATCCATGCTGACGGGCGAGCCCTTGCCGGTGGCGCGCGATGTGGGCGCGGCGCTCACGGGCGGTTCGATTAATGGCGATGGCCGCATCGTGATGGCGGTGACGGCCGTGGGCGCCGAGACGGTGCTGGCCCAGATCATCCGGCTGGTGGAAGACGCGCAGGCGGCCAAGGCGCCGATTCAGCGGCTGGTGGACCAGGTGTCGGCCGTGTTTGTGCCCGTGGTGCTTGTGGTGGCGGTGGTCACGCTGCTGGGCTGGCTGTGGATGGGCGTGGGCCTGGAGGCCGCGCTGATCCACGCCGTGGCCGTGATGGTGATTGCCTGCCCCTGTGCGCTGGGATTGGCCACGCCGGCGGCCATCATGGCGGGCACGGGCGTGGCGGCCAAACACGGCATTTTGATCAAGGATGTGCAGGCGCTGGAGCTGGCGCACAAGGTGGATGTGGTGGCTTTTGACAAGACCGGCACGCTGACCGTGGGCCAGCCTCGGCTAACGGCGTTTGAGGTGGTGCCAGGCTTCGACGATGCGGCCGTGATGGCGGCGGTGGCTGCGGTGCAAAGCGGCAGCGAACACCCGCTGGCGCGTGCCGTGGTGGCGGCTGCGGGCGAGCGGCAGATCAGCGTGGCCACCGCGCAGGACGTACGCGCTGTGCCTGGGCGCGGCACCGAGGGCGAGGTGGACGGCCAGAGCTACCTGGTGGGCAGCCTCCGCTGGATGCAGGAGCTGGGGGTGGACCTGGGTGCGCTCGCGGTGCGGGCACAGCAGCTGCAGAACGAGGGGGCCACCGTATCGGCTGTGGCCCAGCGCGTGACGGAAGGGTTAGCGCTTCGGGCCCTGATGGCTTTTGGTGATGAACCCAAGCCCGGTGCGCGCGAGGCGCTGGCGGCACTGAAGGCGCGTGGCATCCGCACCGTGATGATTTCGGGTGACAACCGCGGCGCGGCCGAGGCCATGGCCCGGCGCCTGGGGCTGGACCCCGACGCGGGCGAGGTGATGGCCGAGGTGCTGCCGGGTGACAAGGCCGCGAAGGTGGTGGCATTGCAACAAGGGCCTGATGGCAAGCGCCATCAAGTGGCGATGGTGGGCGACGGCGTTAACGATGCCCCGGCCCTCGCGGCTGCGGATGTGGGCATGGCCATGGGCAATGGGACCGACGTGGCCATGCACGCGGCGGGCATCACGCTGATGCGGGGCGACCCGATGCTGGTGGCAGCGGCGCTCGATATCTCGCACCGCACGGTGATGAAGATCCGGCAGAACCTGTTCTGGGCGTTTGCATACAACGTGGCGGGCATCCCGCTGGCGGCCCTGGGCTTTCTGAGCCCGGTGGTGGCGGGGGCTGCAATGGCGCTGAGTTCGGTGAGCGTGATGGCGAATGCCCTCTTACTCAAGCGGTGGCGCATGTGATAAATACGTACAACACGGTCATCGATGTCTGGCAAACTGCAACGATTTGTTGCGAGTCCGTGGCCTCGGGGGAGGTGCGACGGGCGCACAGGCATACCAATATATGAAGGACGACAGATCATGAATCTCTTCTCGCTCATGCGGCAGTTCACCATACGTTTGCGCATGCTGGGGGCCATTGGCGTGGTGCTGGGGCTGCTGGGGTTGCTGGGCGGTGCTGGCATGCTGGGCATGTTCCGCATCCACAACATGAGCCAGGACTTCATGGACCACTCGTTTGCCGAGGTGGGTTACATGGCCGAGCTGCGGGGCGAGATGGGGGCCATTCGCCAGTTCGAGAAGGACATGATCATTGGCTACGAAAAGCCCGAGGCGGTGAAAGCGGCGCACGCCAAATGGCTGGAAAGCCAGGACAAGGCCAAGAAGATTGCCAACAAGTTCCTGGAAGGCGAGGAAGACTCTGACAACCCTGTGGTGCGCAACATCGTCAAGCGCCTGGACAGCTACCGCGAGCTGTTCGCGCACGTGGCGCGCCAGCTGGAGGCCAGCGGCTATGACACGGCCACGATTGCCAACCGCATGAGCGGCAAGGCCGTGGCCGAGTTTGCCGAGGCCGACAAGCTGATGGCGGAGCTTGATTCCGTGCTGCGCGCCGAGGTGGCCAAGTCGGTGGAGCAGCAGGGCGAGGTGTCTGACCAGACCAAGTGGCTGTTTGTGCTGGCCGTGCTCATCACCGTGGTGGTGGTGGTGCCCACCACGCTGATGAACATGAACTCCATCTGCCGCCCGTTGGAAGACGCACGCAGGATGGCGCAGGCGATTGCGGGGGGCGACCTCTCGCAGCACATTGTGGCCGAGGGCAAGGATGAAGTGGCCGACCTGCAGCGCGCTCTGCGCGACATGCAGCAGGGCCTGGGCGCGCTGGTGGCGCAGGTGCGCGATGCCAGCGGCAACATCGCCACAGCCAGCCAGGAGATTGCCACGGGCAACCAGGACCTGTCGCAGCGCACCGAGCAGACGGCCAGCAACGCCCAGGAGGCCGTGTCTTCGCTGTCGCAGCTGACCGCCACGGTGCAGCAGACGGCGTCGTCGTCGCAGATGGCGAACCAGTTGGCGGCCTCGGCCTCGCAGATGGCCACGCACGGCGGTGGCGTGGTGCAGCAGGCCGTTGCCAGTATGCACGAGATCTCCACTTCCAGCCGCAAGATCGGCGACATCATCGGCCTGATCGACTCGATTGCGTTCCAGACCAACATCCTCGCGCTGAACGCTGCCGTCGAGGCCGCCCGCGCGGGGGAACAGGGCCGGGGCTTTGCGGTGGTGGCCAGCGAAGTGCGCAGCCTGGCGCAGCGCTCTGCCGCAGCAGCCAGCGACATCAAGGGGTTGATCCAGAACAGCGTGGCGGCCGTGGACGGTGGCGTGCGCCACGTGGAAGAAGCGGGCACGGCCATGAAGGACATCGTGAGCAGTGTGCAGCGCGTGGGCGACATCATTGGCGAGATCACGGCAGCGGCGTCCGAGCAGTCGGCCGGCATCGGCCAGGTGAATGGCTCGGTGGGCGAGATCGACCGCATGACGCAGCAGAACGCGGCGCTGGTGGAAGAGTCTGCCGCCGCCGCTGAATCACTGCGCGAGCAGGCCGCGCGGCTGTCGCAGGTGGTGCAGCAGTTCCATCTGGCCGACTCCATGGGGCATGGCCAGGCTCACCGCAGCGGCGGTGGCAGCAGCAGCGTGGCCGCGCCGTATGCCGAGGCACCGACGCAGGTTTCATCAGGCCCCACGCAGGCTCGGCTGGCGCGCTGATCTGTTGCCCGTGCTGCGCATGCGCAGCCAGTGCATCAAGGCCCTGCAGGCTTGGCGTGCAGGGCTTTTTTATTTGGCTGCTCTCCATGCTGCCGCGGAGAGGGGCAGATCAGGCCGCAGTCCGTTTATTGACCTGGGTCATGGGCGTGGTGTGTGCTGCATGGCACCCTTAGAACCTGTTCAAGATCTTTTCGGGGTCGCACAAGGTCCTTACCGGGATGGGATGCAAGGCGCGGTGCGCCGCTAATAGCCCGTGCTATTGGCAAGCGCCGCAACGCTGCAGACCGCCCGGCAAGGCACTTGCCCGAAGGGTTGGAGTGAAATCGGGCGATTAGAAGCCTCGACTGCTTGCATGTGCATGAGCCCATGCGGCGCATCCGAAGCATCCACTCATCCCGATTGCACTCCAATGCGATCCCCGAAAGATCGTGAACAGGTTCTTAGAGTTCGTCTAGCCTGGGGAGTGCACCATGCCGTCGATCAGCCTGCGGACCATTCGCGAAGAGCATGCGTCGCTTGCGGCGGTGCTCCATTCCTTGCGCCTGATGCTGGACCAGGGCCCGGGCGATGCGCCTGCCGCGTTCTTTGACGTGATGCGGGCCATGCTGTTCTACATCGACGAGTTTCCCGAAAGGCAGCACCACCCCAAAGAGTCGCAGTGGCTTTTCCCCAAAGTGGCCGAGCGCGCGCCCCAGGCCGCTGATGCCATTGCGCAGCTGGAGCGCGACCACGAAGGTGGCGAGGCAGCGGTGCGGGAGCTGCAGCACCTGCTGCTGGGCTGGGAGCTGATGGGTGATGGCCGCCGCGAGGCCTTCGCCGACGCGCTGCAGCGCTATGTGCGCTTTTACCTGGAGCACATGCGCACCGAGGAAACCGTGGTCCTGCCGGCGGCGCAGGAGTGCCTGCAGCCCGGTGATTGGGTGGCCATTGATGCGGCCTTTGCCAGCAACACCAACCCGCTGGCCCCGGGCAAGCCGCGCGATGCGGCGTATGACCGGTTGTTCACCCGGATCGTGATGCGGGCGCCCAGCCCGATAGGGCTTGGAAGCCCCCCCTGAGTCGCCTGCGGCGCCTTCCCCCTCAAGGGGGACGCCGCCAGCGTGGCGGGGCGGCCCTTGCGCGGCGGCCCTGGCTTGGGGCGCGCCGGTATCCACCGTTGTGTGGCGAGACTGCCGCTTGGTGGACAGGGCTGTTCAGCCCGCTGCCAAGGCTGGATAGTCGGTGTACCCCTCAGCACCGCCTCCGTACAGCGTCGCGCGGTTGATTTCGTTCAGCGGGGCGTTGCTCTCCAGGCGCGCCACCAGGTCGGGGTTGGCGATGAAGGGGCGACCAAAGGCCACGATGTCGGCACCGTGGGCCAGGGCGGCATCGGCCAGTTCGCGCGTGTAGGCGTTGTTGACCATCCATGCACCCTTGCCATCCGCTGCGCGGTAGGCGGCCTTGAGGGCGGCGTAGTCGAAGGGGCGGCCTTCCACCTCGCGCGGGCCGCCGGTGGCGCCTTCGATCACGTGGATGTAGGCCAGGCCCAGCGGGCCCAGGTGGCGCACCACGTGGTCGAACAGCGGCTGCGGATCGGCGTCCACGATGTCGTTGGCGGGCGTGACGGGCGACAGGCGGATACCGGTGCGGCCGCCGCCGATTTCCTCGACGATGGCGCGGGTCACTTCCAGCAGCAGGCGCGCGCGGTTGGCGATGCTGCCGCCGTAGTCGTCGGTGCGCTGGTTGGCGCCGGTCTTGAGGAACTGGTCGATCAGGTAGCCGTTGGCCGCGTGGATTTCCACACCGTCAAAACCCGACGCAATGGCGTTGCGCGCGGCGTGGCGGTAGTCCTGCACGATGCCGGGGATCTCTTCGGCGTCGAGTGCGCGGGGCATGGAGGTGGGGGTGAAGGTGGGCACGCCGTCCTTGATGAGTACGGTCTTGGTGTTGGCCTGCACGGCCGAGGGTGCGACGGGTGCGGCGTTGCCCGGCTGCAGGTCGGTGTGCGAGACACGGCCCACATGCCACAGCTGCACCACGATCTTGCCGCCGGCATCGTGCACGGCGCGGGTCACCTTCTTCCAGCCGTCCAGCTGCTCGGTGCCGTACAGGCCGGGCACATCGGCATAGCCCTGGGCTTGCGGGCTGATGGCTGTGGCCTCGGAAATGATGAGACCGGCACTGGCGCGCTGCGCGTAGTAGGTGGCGACCAGGTCGGTCGGGATGGCCTCGGGCGAGCGGTTGCGCGTGAGCGGCGCCATGGCAATGCGGTTGGCCAGCTGGAGGTCGCCCGCGCGGGTGGGTTCAAACAAAGAGGTCATGGTGAGTGGTCCTGAAAAGCTCAGTGCAAAAAAGCAGCCTTACAGCTTAATGCTGCAGCGCAAAACGTGCAGCACACTGGCGTCAACAAGGGCTCCGGTTTTGTGTTAACCCCGTGCTGTCCCGGCGGCGCAAGCGGCGCGGATGCGGTTGCATGAGAATGGACCGCCATGCCTTCGCCACCGCCCTTTGCACCGCTTTCCATCTCTCCGTTGCGCAGCCTGTGGCTCGCCGTGGCCCTGTCGATGGGGGCCGCCATTTCGCTGGGCATCACGCGGTTTGCCTATGCCCTGTTGCTGCCGCCCATGCGTGAAGACCTGGGCTGGTCTTACGCGCTGGCAGGGGGAATGAACACGGGGAATGCGCTGGGCTACTTGCTGGGTGCTCTGGCCACGCCCTCGCTTTTGCGGCGCGCGGCCCCGGGCGCAGTGCTGTTGGTGGGCGCCGCGATGGCCACGGTGTTCATGGGCCTGAGCGGATTTTTCACGCAGGCAGCGCCCTTGCTGGTGCAGCGCCTGCTGGCCGGTGGGGCCAGTGCGCTGGTGTTCATTGCCGGGGGGCTGCTGGCGGCCCGGCTGGGTGCCGAGGTGCCGGGGCGCAGCGGCTTGCTGCTGGGCCTGTACTACGGCGGCACGGGCTGGGGCATCAGCCTGTCGGCGCTGCTGGTGCCTGCGGTGCTCGTAGCGGCCCCAGCACCGCACAACTGGACCTGGGCCTGGTGGGCTTTGGCGCTGGCCTGTGTGGCGGCCACGACGGCATTGCTGTGGCCGGCGCGGGTGTTGAACGGGCTGGCTGCACCTGTGGCCACCGCATCCGGGACCCCACCGGAGGCTGCAGTGCCCGACCGCGTGCGCTGGCGGGCCCTGGCCCCTGCGCTGCTGGGTTACGGCCTGTTTGGCGTGGGCTATATCGGCTACATGACCTTTGTGGTGGCTCTGCTGCGCGAGCAGGGCCGGGGTGCGGGCGAGGTGACGCTGTTCTACGCCTTGCTGGGGCTGGCCGTGGTGCTGTCGTCGCGCATCTGGGCCGGGCTGCTGGACCGCAGCCGGGGCGGGGAGGCACTGGCGCGGCTCAATGCGCTGCTGGGCGTGGCCACCATCCTGCCCGTCGTCACGGGCGCGTGGCCCGTGGTGCTGGCCTCGGGGCTGCTGTTTGGCGGGGTGTTTTTGTCGGTGGTGGCATCGACCACGGCGCTGGTGCGGCACAACCTGCCGCAGGCGCTGTGGGCCAGTGGCATCAGCGCGTTCACCATCGTGTTTGCGGCCGGGCAGATCGTGGGGCCCACGGTGGTGGGCTGGATCGCCGATGGGCCTGGAGGCCTGGCGCGCGGGCTGGTGTTCTCGGCCTGCGCGTTGTGGGTGGGGGCGCTGGTGGCGTGGCGGCAGCGCCCCTTGTAGCCCTGGCCTTACTTCAGCAGGCCTTCGGCCTTCATCGCGGCTTGCACTGCGGGGCGGGCACCCACGCGTTCACGGTAGGCCGCCAGGTTGGCCAGGCCGGAGATATCGAGCTTGGTGGGCTGGGTCCAGTTGGTCACGGTGAACAGGTAGCCGTCGGCCACGGTGAACTGGTCGCCCATCAGGTACTGCTTGCCGGCGAGCTGGCTGTCCACCCACTGCAGGCGTTGCAGCAGGCGCTCGCGCACCATGGGCTTGTATTCCTCGGGGGTGGCGGGGTTGAACAGGGGGCTGAAGCCCTTGTGCAGCTCGGTGCCGATGAAGGTCAGCCACTCTTGCAGGCGGTAGCGCGCCAGGGTGCCGTTGGCGGGGGCCAGTTGCTTGTCGGGCACCTGGTCGGCAATGTATTGCACGATGGCCGGGCCTTCGCGCAGGCGCTCGCCGTTGTCCAGCTCCAGCACGGGCACGTAACCCAGCGCATTGATGGTGTAGTAGTCGGTGCCATCCTGCAGCTTGTGGCTCTTGGTGCTGGCCAGCACGGGGGTGTAGGCCAAGCCGGCCTCTTGCAGGGCGATGTGAGGAGACAGGGAGCAGGCGCCAGGGGAGTAGTAGAGCTTCATGGATAGGTCCTTGAATTCGTGAATGAGTGGCAAACGTTGAAGCCGTCGATGCTATGCGCTTCGCTGTTTTTTTGTCGGCCGACAGTGCGTGGCGGCCTCGGTCATTCCTCTGCGGCCCTCACCCTGGTAAAAATCTGTAACCCGCGTAGCCCACCTCCTGCGTTCCCCACGCGCAGGGCGCTCCTGATTCAATAGCTGCTTGCGCGCTCTCCACGGCCCCTGCGGCCATATTTCTTTCATCCCCCACGGCTCCCACCGGCCCGTCCCATGTAGGGGTCATTCCTAGCTAGGAACACTCCTAGCTAGGAGCCTTCCCAGTTTCGCGCGCTGATGCCTGTAGGCACAGTCGCGCGCCATGCAAGTCGCCCCCTCAGCCTCCACCTACGCGCCAGCCCCTGGCGATCTGGCCAACCCGCCCGCTCCTGGCAGTGCATTCAACAGCTACACAGACCAGCCCCAGGACAACGCTGGCGCCTTCACCGACAGCGGCCCCGGCGGCTATGGCCAGCCCGACTCCCAGTGCCTTCACGCTGACCCCACCCTGGCCAGCACCTCCCTCTTCGCCCCTACCGACCACACCCCCAGCACCACACTGGCCCTGATGGTGCAGGCACAGACCAAGCCTCTGCTGGTCACTCCTGAGAACGCAGCAGGTCTGGGCATCGACCTGGTGAGCACCAAGCCCCTTACGGTCACCCCGGAGAACGCAGCAGGTCTCGGCATCGACCTGGTGCAGACAAAACTCCTGCAGATCACCCCTGATAACCCAGTCACTGGCACTGCCGGCGCCCAGGCAGCAACCCCCAACGCCAGCCCCACCGAGGTCGCCGCCCTGGAACTGCTGCTGGCCGAGCCCGCCAACCAGGAGATGGTGGCCCAGTTCGGCCCGCCCCTGCGCCCGCTGAACACCAACACCGACGTCGGTCAAGGCATCCTCGCGCGCTTTGGCCCCGACCTGGGCGCCCGGCTGACCCAGCTGCAAGAGGCGCACAACGCCGTACGCGACCAATTCCTGCAAGCCCTGGACCACGCCCAGCAAAACCCCGGCCCCGAAGTGGCAGGCAGCGAACTGATCGCACGGCACTCCAGCGGAGGCGATGCCGAGCACATCACCGAGCAGACACTGCACAGCGTCACCCACCCGCCCAGCGCCAATCAGGCCAGCGACCTCCAGGCCATTGAAGCCCAGGCGCTCGCCGCTGGCGGGCAACACCAGAACCTTTGGCGCCTGAGCGACCCCGCCGAATTCGCCAAGGCCTACGCCAGCGGCGACAGCCCCGCGCAAAGAGCCTTTGCCCAACTGCACGGCAAAGAGCCCCTGCAATGGCATGCCGCCGTACAGCACGGCGAAACCGATGCGGGCCCCCAGATCACCCCTGCCTACTACGGCCTGGGCGAGAGCCAGCTGGTACTCGGCGGCCCCACCGTCACGGACAACGGCAACCCCGGGCCCTGGGCTGCCAGCACCTGGCAAGCCACCCAGCTCACCCCCGAACAGAACCGGGATCTGATCAACAACGAATACCTGTGGTTTGACCCCGTCAACGGCTGGAGCACGGACCTGGCCAACAACATCAAGCAAAGCACCAGCTTCCTGGACAAAGCGCTGCCCATGGTGTTTGCAGGCGTCATGACCTTCGCCACCGCGGGGGCCTTTGGCATCACCGCCGCCAGCGCCAGCACCAGCCTGGGCCAAAGCATGGCGCTGGGCGCCATCAGCAGCGCCACCATGCAGCTGACCACCGGGGGCAAGATCGACCTGGGCGACCTGCTGCGCTCGGCACTGACGGCTGGAGTGAGCTTTGGGGTGATGAACGCCACAGGCATGAACGAGCTGCTGCAAGGCGGCGATCTGGCCACGCGCAGCCTGGGCCACCTGGGCAAGGCGGGCCTGCAAGGTGTGCTGCAAGAAGCCACGGGGGGCAAGTTCAAAGACGGCCTGACCAACAGCCTGCTGGCCAGCGTGGCAGGAGAAGTGGGCAAGAGCCTGGAGTTGCAGATCGCCGAGCTCAGCAAGAACGAAGGCCTGAGCGTGCAAGAAGCCAGCATGCTGCGCCTGCTCGGCCGGGCGGCCAGCAGCGCAGAGAAGGTTGCGGGCAGCAACGACCCGGCAGCGGGGTTTGCGAGTGACTTCCTGGGCGAAGTGCTGGGCGAAGAGCTCCGGGGCGCGCAAGGAAAGGGGCAAAGCCAAAGCCAGAACCCAAGCCAGGCAGGGAATGAGGGACAACCAGGAGACAGGCCCTCCAGCGACTGGGTGAGGAACCTGGGGGCCAGTGAGGTGGATGCGCAGGGGCTGGGCCTGCGGCCAGGGCTCGGGGGACTGGGCGTGCGGGTTTCAGACGAAGCCCTGTCTGGCTGGAGTGACGAGATCGATGGCGGCATCGCCCTAAACGGCAGCATGGCCCCCGAAACGCAAGCGATCACTGAAGCAGTGGTCGGAAAGGGCCAGGGGCCGCTGGCAGCACTGGAGGCAGTGGGGCTGGACAAGCAGCAGCAAGTAGCGGCCTACGGTCAGTTGCTGGCCAGCGGTCAGATACAGCTCAACGCGCAGGGCGTGCCCATCGTGCAGCCGGGGCAGGTGCTGCAGTTTGATCTGTCGGATACAGGCGCAGCGCAGCTGGGCGGGCGGGCCATTGCGGTGGAGAGTGCGGGGCGGGCCCAGCGGGAGGCGCTGGCTGCGCAGCAGGCGGCAGAGACCTATACGGGAGCAGGCGGCGGACGGGGGTTTGTGAATCCTGCACTAGCGTCAGAGCATGGCCGCTATCCCTTTGCGGGGCGCTCCACGATTACCGACCCCAATGCTTACATTGACCCGCGCCAACGCACCATGGCACTCGCGGACATGTCGAACATGCCCGCTGAGAAATACAGCGCAGAAGAGTGGAGAGCCGCAGCCCAGGAGTACAAGCAAATCCAGGGCAAAGACTTCTCTCGTGACAGCATCTATAACGGTCTGTGGACCAAGGCGGCGCAACTGGACGCTGAAGCAGGCAAAGGGTTCAGCCGGGATGTGATCAATGACATCACAGGCTTTGCCACGTCAGAAGGGCTGCACGCGCAGGCCGGTGTGGCGATAGGCGGTGCGCTGGGCCGGGGCATTGGTAACAGGCTGGGTGGCAGCGTTGACAATGTGTTGGGTGCTGTGGGCAAGACGCCGAATGGGGCTGTGCCTGCGGCTGGGTCGGGTGTGGGTGGTGTAGAGGCTGCGGGCACAAGGGGGTGTGGCGGCCAATGGGGCAAATAGTGCGCCAAAAGCTGTTGAGCTTACTTTTGACAAAGGTACCCGAACGTGGACAACTCCTGCGGGCATCGATTACGGGCCGGGCTCAGTGCATGGAAACCGTGTTCAGCACGTTCTTGATCATGCCGTACCGAATCCGAACAAAACAACTCACAGTGTTTTTAATGTTGAAAGAAAAGAAGTCCTGGGGCTGATTGATGAGGCGTGGCTTAAGAAAGGCAATCCGCTGCCAAATGATCCAGGCGCGTACGTTGTTCCAATGGGGCGAATTATTGGTACTGGCGGAGAAAATGGCATAAAAATTATTGTTCGTCCTGGCACGAATAAAATTATTACCGCTTATCTAATTCAATAAACAAGGAGTTATAAATGCTATGTCCTAGATGTGCGCAAGGGGAGATAACTAAAGCACAGATAAAAAAAACTGGGCAGGATATATTTGTATGCAAAGAGTGCGAGGCCACATGGTTTTCTTCGACTGATATAGGCGTAGTGCCATTTGTAGATTTTGGTACATACATGGAGACAATTGAGCTATCACCGTTGTGGGATGAGCTAACCGTTCAAAACACATAACCATGGACATCCCATCCAATCAGCTTTTTTGCACAAAGTTGTACAGATGGATTGGTATCCGCACCAGCGAGTCATGGCGCTGGGGACGATGTCGAAAATGCCCGCTGAGAAATGCAGCGCAGCAGAGTGGAGAGCCGCAGCCTTGAAATACAAGCAAATCTAGGGCAAAGATTTCTCTCGCGACAGGATCTACGACAGTCTGCGGACCAAGGCGGCACAACTGGACGCTGAAGCAGGCAAAGGTTGGGGCGGATGTGGGGGTGTTTCGAGCAATGGAGCCAAAGGGGGGAGTGATACAAGCTGTCGACGGCCCACTTCCCAATGCTGGAAAAGCCGTAATTAATCCCAAAAAATTGACGTCTTATGCATTGAATCCTTTGCCTCCTGTAGGTGGCGACAAGGCAAGGGTCTTTGAATCAGTGCTCGGTTACAACCAATCCAATGCAGATCAGCTAATCGGGAAAATTCAGCAAGGCGTATTGACCAATTCCGCTGCGCTGGGCAAAGCGGACCAGTTTGGGCAACGTTTCACAGTAGACATGTCGATCACAGGGCCAAACGGGAATATCGCTGTAGTCAGAACCGGTTGAGTATTTGATCCGGGATCTACCGCGCCTAGGTGTCGCATCCCGTACGATCATATGGTCGCTTGTGAAACAGGTGCGGGTGGGTCTGGTACCACTCTTTCATCGCCTGCATCGGCGTACTGCTCTTGAGCGCTGACTGCGGTAACTGGTGGTTGTACA
>NZ_JAMXAX010000141.1:11973-14184 GCF_023913775.1 Acidovorax facilis | reverse complement strand
CGGCGGCTGCGCGCTACATCGCCAGCCACCGTGCGGGCTGGAAGAACGCCAAGCATGCCGAACAATGGACCAACACGCTCGCCACCTATGCCTCCCCGGTGCTCGGTGCGCTGGCGGTATCCGAGATCCAGACGCACCATGTCATGCGGGTGCTTGAACCCATCTGGGTCGACAAAACCGAAACGGCCAGCCGCTTGCGTGGCCGCCTGGAGCGGGTGCTCGACTGGTGCAAAGTGCAGGGCTACCGCACGGGAGACAACCCGGCAGCCTGGCGAGGGCATCTGGAGAACCTGCTCAGCGCACCCAAGAAGACCATGGTGGTCAAGCACCATGCGGCCCTGCCCTGGCGAGAGATTGCTGCGTTCATGGCGGAACTGCGCCAAAAGCCGGGAATGGCAGCACTGCTCACTGAATGGATCATTCTGACCAATTGCCGCACCGAGGAAGGCCTCAAGGCGCGCTGGGAAGAGATTGACCTGGAGCGTGCGGTGTGGACCATACCGGCCAATCGGATGAAGGCCAAGAAGGAGCACCTGATTCCGCTGTCCCAGCATGCTCTGTCGGTGTTGCACAAGGTCCGCGCGGTGGTGGAGCCGGTGGGCTATGTGTTTCCAAAACCGCCCAACAAGAACAGTCTGCTGGAGCAGCCACTGTCCAACGCAGCGTGCATGGCCTTGCTCAAGCGCATGGGGCATGCGGATCTGACGGTCCACGGGTTTCGCAGCAGCTTTCGCGACTGGGCGGGTGAATCGACAAACCACCCGCGTGAGGTGATCGAGCACGCCATGGCGCACCAGCTCCAGGACAAAGCCGAGGCTGCGTATGCGCGGGGGACCTTGCTCGAGCGCAGGCGGGTGCTGATGGCCGATTGGGGGCGGCACTGCTCGGGGGGATAGAGGCAAGCAAAAGACCCGACCAAGCTCCCGCAATGCACTTGCAGGGGTGTACGTGCTGACGCTGCAAGCGACTGCGCTTTGATACCGGGATCGGCGTCGCGATTCAAGCCACCAATTCGGCAGCGGCATCTGGCAGATCATCAAGGAGTTCCAATGCGCCTGCCGTGGCCTCCCTCTTCGTACGCCACAGAGCCATCAGCTCCCTGAGTTCCGCAGCCTGGCGCTGCATCGTCCTCGTCCGCTTCTCCGGCGGCGGCAACTGATCAACCACGCTGTTGCAGTACACCGAACGGACATACCGCTGGCGCGAAGACCCATGCCCCAGGGCCAGGGACACACGCGCCAGAGAGTCTTGCCGGCTCCACCCTCGCTCCATGAGCTCCTGCAGCAAATCGACTGCATAGCGGTAGCGCAGCGAATGGGGCGCAAACTGTCCCACCAGACCCAGCTTGCGGCACTGGCTGTGATAGTGGCGACGCGCGGACGCCAAATCATTTTTCTTGCCCACAACCAGGAACCCGTCATGGGTGGCGGCATAGTCCAGCGCCTGCTGGATCACATGCAAAGTCGTTAGCGCATGGCGCTGGAGCACAAAAGTATCGCGGATGCGTCCGCCCTTGGTGCCATCGACCACCGCCATGCTCAGGTCGCGCAGCCCCGGTCCCCCGGCTGCAGTGGAGTTCGATTGCCCCAGCAATCGCACAGCATCGCAGGCAAACTCCAGCAAGGCACTGGTGCTGCTGAGCGCCTCCAGCCCCCGAAACCCCAGGTAGCGTTCGAGCTCCAGGGTCAGCGCCAATCCCTCCTGGCCCTTCCTGCGGGCCTCGGCCACCACCTGCTCGAAATGATTTTGTTCGATCGGCAGCTTCTTGCCGACACGGCTGCGCGGTGTAATTCCCAACCCCTTGCGGGTGATTCCAGCGGCATCGGGATCGCCATGATCATTGCGAATCAAGGATCGGATCTTGGACAACAGATTGGCCTGTGCGGCCACCGAGCAGCCAGGGCGTTTGCGTTGCTCTTCGGATGCCGCCACCGGAATTGCTCGACACAGGATATAGGCCCTCACCTGGAGCAGCGTCAGATGGCGCGGCCGCACGTCAGGGTGGCCCCGGGCACTCAGCCACTGGTTCAAAGCTTGGCCCTCGCGGTTCAGGTTCGCCTTGCCTGAGCGCGATCCCCGTTGCTTCTGGGCGGCCCTGGCAATCACTTGCGCCGATGTTTGGGTCTTGGACATGTGGAACTCCTTTTGCATAGTTGACAGACGCGACCATCCCTCTGGCCTGCGCCAGATCGAATGCAGAAAGCCCCCCCG
>NZ_JAMXAX010000141.1:6269-11875 GCF_023913775.1 Acidovorax facilis | reverse complement strand
CCCCCCCCGGTTGGGTAGTAAAAAACCGCCAGCGACCGGGGGCGCGCTAGTTGTCAAAACTTCAAAAGAGACCTTCCTGCCCACTTCAATGGTTTAGGTGTGGGGCCGCGCGCGGCACGCAGCGGTTGGGCAGGAAGATGCTGTTTCAGGAGCAGAAACGACATGACCCGCCGGTCACCGCCTTCTGCTCTTCCTTGCATTGCTCTTGGGACACAAAGGCCCATCCCCGCAGGGGACTGGGAGTTCATGGCGCCAAAGCCATCGGCGCAGCGCCCCATGGGTGGGGGGCTGATCGGGCCTTCCGTCAAAACGGGAGCCCGGCCTGCGCCGGATTTGAGATACCCCCATCGCATGGGGGCCAGTAGGTTTTCTTGACGCACCCCGGGACGGGGTGGTGGGAGTCGCTCACGAATCGATCAACAGATATCTAAAACAATATGGAGAGGAACAAGGACACGCTGGGGCTTCAGGCATAGGACGGCCGAAGACCACAGGTGATTGACGCGCCCCCTGGCGGGGGTGGAGAGATGCGCTAGCGCAGCCGCAACCGGCTTGGCCAGGCCAAAAGAACTACTGTCACGTGTGCAGCAAGCAATTGCCGCACGCTGTTTGCAGCGCGATGCTGCACTCAATGAACCCTGGCCTGCACGCTATTGCGAGCGGGCCAGGGGAGATAACCACTGCTCCCCACCAGTTGGGGCTACAGATCCAACCTGACGCAGGGCGTCAGACTTTGCCATAAAGGCTCTACAAGCTTCCCCAATTGGGGAGTTGAAACCCGAATGGAAGATCGTCAATGACAAACCTTCCATTCGTGTCTCGCGGCCAGTATAAGCCCACTTGAATATCAAAACAATTACCTCAGCAAGGCTGCGGGGATCTTGTCTCACACAATCCCAATACTCCAATATTGAACGCTGTCATATTTTAATTTTCGGGAGATAGTTTTCCAAGTAATTGTCGATAAAGACATTTTTCTCATTCCCCGATGTGCGTCATTCTTTTTTGCCATCTCAAAAAAGATCCCTGACCCCGTGAGGTCAGGGATTGAAGGTGCCAGGACCAGATTACAGGCCTTGGCGTTTGCACTTTTCCACGTATTGCAGCACGCGAGATCGCTCCAGGCGCGGGCTGCGCGGACCGAAGTCGTGTGTCGGCTGCAGCAGGGGCTCACCCTCTTGCCTGCGGTAGAACGTGGAGCGCGACATGTTGAGAAACTCCCATGCCTCGCGAAGAGTCATGAAAGGACGTTCAGAGCGAGCGGATTGGGTCATAGTGGACCTCGTTCCAACAGTCGTTGACGCAGAGGTGTCTATTGAGCGGACACCGGTAGATATAGAGCTTTTGGGCTTTTTAGGGCCTGACATGTCTAAGAAATGCCGCGCGCCGAAAGGGCACGGGCATATGCGTCGTCTCGCGTCGTCACCGATGCTCTGGAGTGCTGAGGGGGCTCAGCCTATTGGCAAGGGCCGCGCGCGGCGCGCGACCCTGATCGGCAAGTTCTGGTTTGGAGTTTGATTTTCCTGACACCACGGGCAGGATTTGCGGTGCTTGGGCACTGACCGGACATCGCTCATATGTTCCGGTCCAGAGGCGGCGCGCCAAAGAGCGCTGACGGGGTGACTTATGTCCTGGCCGCTTCTGTGTGCTTGGGCTGTGGTGTTTGGGCGCCTATACCACGGGATTTGTGGCGCGCCGTTTCGAATGTTGCTCGATTTCGGGCATCTTTTGAATTTGAAGGCCTCAAGGCCTGCGTTTCGCGCAGGCTTGCGCTCTTCTTTTTAGAATTCAAAATTTAAAATGATGGTATTGGAGATTGGTCGGTTCCCAATCTCCAATACACACCTTCCCGACAAACGGACTTCATTCTAAGCACGTTTTACTGCTTTTCGCAAAGGAGAATCGAGACGAGACCCAACATATTCCAGCGGGCCCGTCCAAGCTACACAACAGCACTGCGCCTTTCAGGAACGCAAATGATTTCGATTACTCGGGTGATGAAGTTGTGTGTGACTCCAGCTCCCTCATTGGCGGCTGAGGCCAGCGCCCCACCACACTGAGTACCGAGGGTACTAGGCCATGCGACAGAGACTTATAGCGCGTGGCTCGCCCGCCGTGCGCGCGCGAGCGCAGTGGTGAAACACTGGGTACAGAAGACCCTCCGTCTTGCCGCTCCCCGTGCCGGTGGCCACCAAAGTGCTCAGGCGTGCTCCTAGCGGCTGAAACCAGGGTGCGTAGTTTCGAACGCTTCGAAGCACGTCTTGCCACCTTTTCCCGACACAAAGGGAAGGCCCAACCTGCACATAAGGGCCTTTAAGCCACGCATCCTCGTCATCGACAAAACGGCCCATCAAACCGTGGTTGAAAGCGTCGGCGGGCTCGAAGGCGGAAACCTGAAAATGATTAAGGGCCGTCTGGATGTCGTGGGCACGCAGGGATGGGAGCTTGGACGTCTCAGTCAACGGGGGGCTTAATCGATCGGGATGTGTCAAACCCAGCGCAAGGAATCCGGGCGCCAAATAGCCGTCGCCTGACTGCTGGTGGCAGCCACCTGCGTGGGAGGCCACAGCAGGTCGTCTAGTAGTGCGACAGTGTCACCCAGGCTGGCTGCGTCGATACGGTTTTTGTTCAAGAAGGCCTGCCACTGGCGCAGCTTGGCGGCGTCTGCGCTGAACTGCTTGGTCAGGGCCAATGGGCGCTCCGTGGGCAGTGCTGTCTGGCGCCGGGCAAAGGTGGCGGCTATTGCCATGGCCAGCGTGGCGCCGTCCAGTTCTGTGCGCCTTGCAATCACCGCGAGGTCGAAGAAGTCCTTCATGCGGCTGTTCGCCTGCCCCAGCATCACCATGGCCTGGTACTTCTCGGCAATCACGGTGTAGACCGGATACATCCGCAGCGTCGGGGCTTGGAAGTCGTTCAGCAAAGTGGGATAAGCCACGGTCTGCGGCCCCGGCGTCACGGCGTCGCCAAAGCCCACGTCGATTTGCAGCGCACAGCGCGCGGAACCTATGCGCGCCACCAGCGTGATGCGGGTGCCGCCATAGGTGTTATCTTCGCGAATGGCCTGCGCCTGCACAGATTCAGGGTCGAACACGATGCCGTCGCCCAAGTCCATGGCGGCGACTTCGCGGAAGGTGGCGATCAGGTTCGCCTCATCGTCGGGGCCAAAGCCCAGTAGATCGGCATCCCGTGTCGGGCGGTGCGGGGTGTCGTACCACAGTGCAAAGAGCAGCGCTCCTTTGAGCAAGAAACGGTCGGCGTACAGCGAGGTGCTAACACGGGCCAGAAGGCGCTCCATCGCGAAGCGGTTGAGCAGCAGGCTGTAATCGTCACCCCGTTGCCTGGCGAGCGTCAGCAACCGGGCCAGGATGGACGCAGAGAGATTCGCGTTCATTGAGTGATAGCCTCCAGATAGGGTTGCATGACACGTTCGACGCGATTGATCTTGGCAAAGTGGCTCAGTTCGGCCATGGTGACCTTGCGGCTGCGCCAGGCATCTTTCAGCGCCTCCAGCGCCACGTCCAGGCCGATTTTGTTGCGGAACTTGAAGCAGTCCGTCACCGTTTTGGCGGCGCTGTACACGCGGATGGGGGCGCCATGCTCGGTCACCGTCTGAATGCCGTCGCTGTACGCAGCGCCCCGCAGGCGCGTGATGCGCAGCGTTGGGTAAGTCAGTGCTGGGGTCTGCGTGCCTTCAGGCAGGGCAATCCATACTTCGTGCGGCAGTTGCGTGCCGATCTCGTGGAACTGCAAAGCGCTCAGCAGGCACAGCACGGCCTTGGGCACGCGCTGGCACACCTCGATCAGCGTCTGGTGCTCGGTGACTTCGGCATCAGGCAGCGCGTACAGACCGCGCCCCAGCCGGAGCAGCTTGCCCGCCTGGTATAGCCTGATCAGGAGCTGCGGCGACCAGCCGTGTTCGCGCACATCCGCCGCCCGCAGCACGCGCCGGTGGCGGGCCAGTTCGAGGATGTAGTCGGATTGGTTCATGGATTCCTTAGTTTAATATTCACATTATATTTTCTCAAGTAATGTGATTTGCATACAGCAGGGACTCCGTTGACTTGCTCGATGGATTGCGCCACGAAGGACGCGCTGGGTCATGGCGTCCAGGTGTGACCTGTGGACGTGATGCACAGCGACGTGGACTCCACCTTGGAAGATCTGCCCGAAGTTCCTGCCGTGCAGCTCGGCCTGCGCATGATCAGAGGGCTGCGCGGCCACAGCGCCGGTGCCTGCGTTCAACATATTCAGCTCCAAGCTGCGTGACTCAGGTGACAACTACCTTGACGCGCACCGGAACACGACCGGGTACACCGACTCCAGCGGGCAGCTCTGCCAGGCCGTAACCTCGCTCATGGCGGCGTCGGTGACGCTGCTGATGAGGTCGGGCGAGACGTCTACCGAGTACATCTCGGCGAAAAACCCCTGGATCTCGCGCACCGTCATGCCGCGTGCGTACATGGAGGCGATCCAAGTCGTCAAAGCCGGTGAAGCACCGCCCATGCTTGCCGATGAGCTACGGTTCGAAGGTTCCCTCTCGGTCGCGGGGAACGTCGATGCGCAAGGCGCCGACGTCGGTCAGCACGGTTTTGGGGCTCCTGTCATTGCGATGATTAGCGGGGGCCCCTTCAGGCTTGGCCTGGCCAAGCGCGTAGCCCAGATGGTGACTCATCTCGGCGCCCAGTGCACGTTCAAGAACCGACTTCTTGAACTGCAGGAAGATCCCTTCAAGTTCGGCTGGCGTCACCGGCCCAGGAATGAGTTGCTCCAGCAGCTCGGTTGAGAATTGCGGCTGCGCCGCCTTGTCCGCCGCTGCGGTCGTCTTCATCTTGCGTGGCATTCATGCTCCTTGTTGACATGCTATGCCTCACACACAAAGTTTCTGACAGGCTCGGTTCCCTAGAGAGACTACCTGGATGGATCCAAGCCCAACGGCAATTCCCGCGCATCCAGCCCCATGGCTTGCAGCTCGCGGCGGAAGTGAGTCATGGCCAGCGGGAAGGCTTGCGCGACCAGAATGTATTGGTATTCGTGGTCGTCCAGCAGCGGTGTGATCGTTTCCTCAGTCACACCTGCGGCGTAGTAGAACCGTGCCTCGTACTCACCGGCATAGGTGGCCACATCGCTGGTGTCGTTTTCGTTGGTGGCCTTGGCGTCCAGTTTGATCCTCACGCCCAGCATCAGCGGAGCGCCTGCTACATCGGGCACCGCCAAACCCACCTCGATCTCTTGCTGCACCTCCAGCCGCATCTTGACGCCCGCAGCCTCGCCACGGTTCTGGCCATTGGAAGCCAGTACCCGAAAGCTTCGCAGCACGGGGCGGGGAACGGTCACTTCTGGCATGACACTGCCCCTCGACTGAATCGGCGGAACTCCCGGGGGTCGTAACGCGGATCGGGGCGGGTCGCACTGCCCTGCCCCCGCGTAAGGGATATCAACTTGACGCTACCTTGCACATCAGAACGCACGGGTGCGCGCTGCTGCGTGAAATCAGCCTGCAGGCCCTTTTCTTCCACCAGCGCCCAGAACGCCTCGGGGCTGCGGCGCACCAGGCGCAGCAGCGTGTCCATGGCCTCGGACTGGGCCACGTCATCGTTCTCGTATTT
>NZ_JAMXAX010000141.1:0-6170 GCF_023913775.1 Acidovorax facilis | reverse complement strand
GCTGAACGCCACGGGCCCGCCGCCAAACAGCTGGGCTGCCTGGGCCTGTTTGAGCTTGTATTGCTTGCGCAGTGCAGCAATTTCATCGCCCGTCAGCAAGCCATCGACCTGCTTGCGAAACGCCATCACGATGCGCTTGTTCAGCTTGGACTCCGCCATGCCAACGTAATCTGACGTGCAGGTATCGCACAGCTGGTAGTGCATAGGCAGCAACGCTCTGGTGCCCTTGTATTCCGTCTCTACTGCGCGTGTTTGCGCAGTAACGTGACCTTCGCCGCAAATGGCGCACAGCGCCTGGTTTTCCATGACGGCTCTCCTTCAAGACAGGTGACAAGACACCAGCAACACCAGTTGCCCCGCCTTGCCCACTGCAAACTTCACAAAATATTCAACGCCCATCTCTTTGTCCACGGAGGCCACCCATTCCACGCGGCGCAGGGCGTAGGCATCGCACGCCGCCAGCGCATTGCGGCCATTGGTGCACCACTCGGAATCCCGGTAGTCGCCTGGGCGCAAATGCCCCAGCAGACCGGCTACAGCCTCCAGATCCCCCGCAAACAAGTCGTACACCGCCTTGTCGCAACGGTCTGTCCAGGTATTCAGCCCACCGGCCGCCGCAAGCTTCTGAACCCGGGTCAACTCGTACAAGGGCCCGCTGGCGATCTTGACGCGCCCCTGCCCGTCCTCGGGAGGATTCAGACTGTACTCTGAAACGACGACTATTTTTACCATGGTGGTAATTTTAGAGGGGCATTAGGGCCATCACGCCACAGAAGCCACCAGCCCCTCGGCCAGACGGGCCTGCACTGCCTCGCGCTCGGCCAGGCGCTGGCGCAGGTCGGCGCACAGGCGGCGCAGGGCGGTGATGCGGGTGACGATGCGGGATTGTTCAACCAAGGGAGGCACAGGAAAGGCGCAATCCTTCAGCTGCGTCATGTTGATGGAAGCCAGATTTGTCGTTTGCTTCGCAGATGACGCGAAGTAGGCACGAGCGACAGCCGAATTTAAATACAACTCGGCCCACACCGGATTCCAGGCTGTAGAGATCCCTCGAGCCTTGAACACATGGTTTTGGTGCAAGCAGGTTGGCAGCTCATCACGCCAGGTGGCCGTGCGCCCGACTTTGTCCCAGTCACCCCCCTCGGTTATGAGCAGATCGCCGTTGAGGAGCTGAAATCGAGATAACTCGCTCTGGTCTATGACGACCTCTTTCATCGACGACAGATTCAGGTGCCAGCGCTGCACGTTCGCCACGCGCAAATATGGCAATGAAACAGGCATAGGTATTGCAGTCTTACGGCCCATTGTCACGCCACTGGAAATCAGCACGATTTCACCCAGACGTGCCCACCCCCACCCCACAGGCAACTCAAACGGTTTTTCCTCGTCGGTGATGGGGGGCAGGGGTTTGTCGCGTTTGATCTGGCCGGTGGCGATGAGGCGGTCTTTTTCGGCGCGGATGCGTTGCAGCAGAGCGCTGGCGGGTTCGTCCTGGGGGTCTTGCGGCACCAGCAGGCCGCGCACGGCCAGTTGCAGCAGGGTTTGCTCCAGGGCGTCGATGGCTTCGGGGCGGTCGAGCAGCAGGTCGAAGTGCTGGGCCACGCGCTGCCAGTTGTCGGCCAGTTCCTCGGGCGTGGTGCTGGCGGTGAGCGTGCCCAGCAGGGTGCTGACCAGTTGGGCGTGTTGCGCGGCCTCCAGCTGGCCCTTGGCGTCCAGCGCATCGCACAGGCGCATGAGTTCTTCGACGCGGGTTGCGATACGGGATTGTTCGGCGAGGGGTGGGAGCGGGACAGGCAACGCCAACACCACCTCACGCGATACGTTTTTCATCGAGCTGCTGGTCCCCGACGCATTCGCCGCGTAGTGCTCACGCGAGTAGCTTGCGTTGTTCACCATGTTGAGAAAGGCACGATTCATTTGGCTGGAAACCGCCAACCGAATGATCTTGTCGCTCAACATGAGCTGAGGTTCCGCCACTCCGACCAACACCGAGCGCGCAACGAGTTCAGCAGTGTTCGCCCGAGACAGAAGGAAGTCGTCGTCCTTAACTTCATATTCAGGCTTGGGCGCCAGCTCCGAGGGCAGCTCCTTGTTGGCTGTCGGGTCAAACCTTCCCCAAGATACTGCGCTGACCTTCAAAACGCCCCAATGGCCGGGGCGACGAGGAGAGCCAATACAAGTGGGACTCCAGCCAGCTTCACTGGCATTTACCACCGCTCCAAGCCGCACCCATTCCCACCCCACCGGCAACCCAAACGGCTTTTCCTCCTCCGCAATCTCCCCCAGCGGCTTGTCGCGCTTGATTTGGCCCTCGGCAATCAGCCGATCCTTCTCCGCCCGGATCTTCTGCAGCAGCACACTCGCCGGTTCATCCGCCGGGTCTTGCGGCACCAGCTTGCCTTGCACGGCCAGGGTCAGGATGAGTTCGCGCAGACGGGCCACGCCGCCGGGGGCGGTGGCCAGTAAATCCAAATTTGATAGCAGCATGCGCTTATCCATCAAGCGCCAGAGGCGTTTTTATTCAACAAAGGGGCTAGCTTCTGCTGCGCCAGCAGGCTGAGGGCTTGGGCCTGTTGCAGGCATTCGAGCAAGGCTTGCTCCGTGACCAACTCGCCGTCGTAATCGCTCAGGTTGCGCTGTTTGCGCAGGGCGTCGAGCACGCGCACGGTGGAGGGGCTGACGCCCAGGGTGTGCACCAGGCAGCCTATGGTGGTTTGGTGGTGGCCGGGCTTGCTGGTGGAGGTGCGCCAGCCCTGGGCGTGCAAGGCGGCATCGGCCACGGCGCGGATGGCGGTGTAGGCGCAGTCAAAGCGTGTCTCGGTGCTGTTGTCGGTGCGCTGCGAGTCTTGCAGACGGGTGCGCGCGGTGGCCAGCATTTTTTGCAGCAGGGCGGCGGAAAACGGCACTTTGTCCAGCTGGCCGATGCGCGCCAGGTTGTTCAGTTCTTCTTCAGGCATCCAGTTCTCCGATCAGCATTACTTTTGGCTTGGCTAGCAGCTCTTGCACAAAGGGGTTTGCTTCGGCGCGTTTGCTGGCCCATTCGGCAGCGGTCATCACCTTGGGGTTGATGTCGCGCCCCAGTGGGGCCTGGGCGGCATAGGTGGCTTCCACCACCTGGGCAAAGCTGGCGCTGCCCACCACCAGCAGATCCACATCGCTGCCCGCATGGGCGCTGCCGCTGGCCATGGAGCCAAACACAAAGGCCAGCGCTACCTGCTCGCCCAGCGGTTGCAGGGCCTGCCGCAGCACATCGGCCAGGCCGGTGGTTTTGCGGATGAGGGCTTGCAGTTCGGCAAAGATGGGGTGGCCCTGGTTGGCCTGGAACTGCACCTGGTTGCCCACGCGCTCGCTGGTGAGCAGGCCCACATGGCACAGCGCGTCCAGCTCTTTTTTCAGGGTGCCGGGGGCGGCCTGCGTCTGGCGGGCCAGTTCGCGCAGGTGCATTTTTTGGTCGGGCTGCATCAGCAGCAACGCCAGCACTTTGCGGCGGTACTGGTTGGGGAACAGCAGTTCAGCAACCGTAGAATTTGTTTTCAAAATAAAAACGATTGTTTTCTATTGGAAAACGTATTGTGCACTCCAACGGGGGAATGTCCAGTGCCCTACGCTGCAAACCGTGGCCTGGGGCAGGCGCATACCGGGGGCCTGGGCGCGGCGCAGTTTGCTCCATTTTTCATAGCTAATAGCGCTTATCCATCAAGCGCTGGCGGCTGTTTTTGCCAAAGACTGTGCGAGGATGCCTTTCAACTCGTCACGCAGGGCCTGGGCCTCGGTTTGCAGGCGGGCGTAGTCGGCCAGCAACACCTCGGGGTCGTGGCTGGTTTGTTCGCCGACGTGGGGGTTCTTCTGGTCGAGGTTCCAGTTGGCGGCCTTGATCTGGTCGATGCTGACCTTCCACGCCCGTTCGTTTTCCACGCGGGCGGCAAAGCCATCGGCCTCGGTGCCCCACCAGGCTTTCTCAAAGTCGAATTCTTCGATGCGGATGGGCTTGGTCTTGTTGTAGTTCTTCACGCCCGGCGGGTACGGGTGCTCGTAGTACCAGACGTGCTGCGTGGGCTGGCCCTTGGTAAAGAACAGCAGGTTGGTCTTGATGCCGGTGTAGGGGGCGAACACGCCATTGGGCAGGCGCACGATGGTGTGCAGGTTGCACTCGGTGAGCAGTTGCTCTTTGATGCGGCTTTTGACGCCTTCGCCAAACAGGGTGCCGTCGGGCAGCACCAGGGCGGCGCGGCCGTTGACCTTGAGGATGTGCTTGATGAGCACCAGGAAGAGGTCGGCGGTTTCTTTGGTGCGCACGTCGGCGGGGTAGCCCTGTTCGATGCCGGGTTCTTCCACGCCGCCAAAGGGCGGGTTGGTGAGCACCACGTCCACGCGGTCGGCCTGGGTGTAGTCGCGCAGGGGGCGCACCAGGGTGTTGTCGTGCCGGATGTTGCTGGGCACCTCGATGCCGTGCAGCAGCAGGTTGGTGACGCAGAGCATGTGCGGCATCTGCTTTTTCTCGACGCCGCGAATGCTGTTTTGCAGCACGGCTTCTTGGTCGGCGTTGTGGACCTGCTTGCGCAGGTGCTCGATGGCGCACACCAGGAAGCCGCCGGTGCCGGTGGCAGGGTCGAGCACCACCTCGCCCAGTTGCGGGCTGACTATGTCCACCATGAACTGGGTGACGGCGCGGGGGGTGTAGAACTCGCCCGCGTTGCCTGCGCTTTGCAAATCCTTGAGGATTTTTTCGTACAGGTCGTTGAACTGGTGGCGCTCGGCCTGGCGGTTGAAGTTGATGGCGCCCAGTTTGTTGACCACCTGGCGCAGCAGGTGGCCGCTTTTCATGTAGTTGTAGGCGTCTTCAAACACGCCGCGCACCACGTAGCCGCGCGGGTTGCGGGCGGGGTCTGCGCTCAGGTTCTTGAGCGTGGCAAAGAGCTGGTTGTCCACAAAGTCGAGCAGCGCCTCGCCGGTGATGCCCTCGGGGTCGGCCGCCCAGTTGCGCCAGCGCATGGCTTCGGGGATGGGGCTTTGGTAGTGGTCGCGCGTCAGCTCCAGCTCTTCTTCGAGCGCATCAAACACCTTGAGGAACAGCAGCCAGGTGAGCTGGCTGATGCGCTGGGCGTCGCCATCGACGCCGCTGTCCTGGCGCATGATGTCCTGGATGGATTTGATGACGGGGGTGAGGTTGGACATGGGTGGCAGAGTTTGAGAAAAAACGGGCTCTAGCGCTTATGGGATAAGCGCTAGCAGCTATTATTTTGTGAGTTATGGCGCCACTGTTTCGGGTGGCATCCGGGGCAACAGGCGGTCACGATAGAGCGCCCCCTGGGCACGGCAGGCGGCGAGTTGCTCTTTGAAGCTGGTCCGGTAGTTTGGCCCCAGCCAGGCGCTGAAGCCCACCAGCCCGTCGCAGATGACCTGCCCTTGAAACACCAGCAGACCGCAGGAGATGACGGCACCGCTGCTGCCAAGCAGCTCTTTGAGCGGCGTGTTCAGCGTTTTGATGGCATAAGCCGCATTCGTCTCATGGGGCTCCAGAAAGTGACTGTGTGTGGCGGTGTCGTTGACATAGATCCAGTTGTCAACGCGCAGCGTGTGCACGGCTTGCAGCACGTCGTCGGCGCAGAAGCGGCCCTGCTGGCCCTGCAGGTGTGCCAGCGCTGGCTGCAAAAGCGCAGGGTTGGCATACAGGGCATCGCGTGCCGCGGCCAGTTGCGTCACCACATTCGCCTTGGGCTTGGTGATGGGGATAGCTTCGAGCAGGCTTTGGTAGTTGGCAATGAAGTGCCGCGCCGCTGCAGGGTCGATGCATTTTTTGTTCGTCATAGGGGGTTCCAACGCGGCTCTTGAGTGGCTGGCGTTTGTCTGAATTTCGGCGGGCAGCAGTCAGCGGGGTGCGTACAGCTCGCGCTCCAGCGTTTGCAGCGCGCTCAAGTACTGCGGGCGGCCGCCAAAGCTGCGCACCAGCTCGGCGGGGCTGCCCAGGTGGGTGAAGGGTTGAACGCTGAACACGTTGTCGGCCTCGATGGTGGCAATGCCTTCGTCGGCGTATTTGTCGAGCAGGGCTTCGAGCACCTTGCGCGCCACGGGGCCGTATTGGGTGAAGACGTTGCGCTTTTGCACGCGGCGGGCGCGCTCGCGGCGGGTGAGCAGGGGCTGGTCGTAGGCCACATGCAGCAGCAGGTCGA
>NZ_JAMXAX010000140.1 GCF_023913775.1 Acidovorax facilis | reverse complement strand
GGTGCTTCGCTGCCCCCGCCACCGCCGCAGGCGGTAAGCCCGGAAGCAGTCATCCACAAGGCAAAGTGACGTCGTGTGAGAGCGGAAGCGGCTGTCTCGTCAGGTGGGTTCATGAAGAATCTCCGAAGTGTGAACAAGGGGTGCAGTCATTCAGCGGTGGATGCGCGCGCATGCCGTCTCAACCGGGAAGACCCAATCGCAGCACGCTGTTTTCGCTGCCTACGTACAGGCTGTTGGCATCCGGGCCTGGGCTGATGAACTTCACCAGGTTCAGGCTGCCGGGCAATGAGCCCAGGCGCACGCCGGCCGGGGTCGGATCGGCCTGCCCGGCCACCAGCTCCAGGCCCTTGGCCATCGTCCAGCGGTACACGCCGCAAGGGCTGGACAGGAACACCTGGCCCAGCCGGCTGGGCAGGACGCACAGCTGCTGGTAGGGCATCAACTCGCGCCGCTGGGTGTCCAACCCGGGCAGCGCAAACGCTTGGCGCGTGGCGCCTTCCAGCCGCACCAGTTCGGGCGCATAACGCTCGAACTCGCCCTGGGAGGTCAGCACCGTGCGGTTGCATAGCACCCATGACACCGGGGACGCCGTGCCCTCGAAGGCGATATCGGTGATGTCCAGGTACCAGGGGCGCTGGGCCAGCGGCGGATAGTTGGCCGCGGAGTAGACCTGCTGCGGGTCACCCAACAGCACCTGCACCTTACCTGTGGCGCTGATGGTCCCGATCAGGGACGTGCCTTCGCCGGTCGGGTTGCTGCCGCCGCCACCGCCCGCGGGCAGCGTGCGGGTGGCAAACCACAGCAAGCCCGTGGTGTCCGGTCGAAGCACCTGCAGCCCCCCGTACCCCGCAAAAACGCTGCTTTGCACCCACGGTTCCCACACCGTGCCGCTACCGTTCTTGGGCGTGCGTAGCACCGTATTGGTGGAGCGGTCGTAAGTCAAAAGATAGCCGTAGGCGATGGCCAGCAGGCCGGTGCGCCGGTAGGGCAATGCGGTGGAGGCCACTTGGCCGGACGGCGCCACGGTGCGCACGGGCGGTGCAGCGCCGCCGTAGGTCGTGCCCGCGCCCACTGCCACGAACAGCGGCCCAGACCCTTCGGAGATGGCGTGGGCGCCTCCGGTGAAGTCAAAGCGGGCAGCGTCTCCCACGCCATCCGTATGGCCCAGCTGGTCCGGCAGCCCGACCCACGCCGACAGCGGCGCCGTGGGCGCCTGGGACGGATCCAGCAGGTACAGCTCTGCGGGGTACTGCCAAGAGTTGGGCGCGCCGAGGTCGCGGCGAATACGCAGCGCGAGGTGGCCAGTGGCGGGGTTGGGGGCAGCCACGTCCAGTTCGCCCGGAAGCTCCCGCGCGTTCTGCCGCGTACCGTCCAGCGCGTAATGCGCCACGGTTCTGGCGGCAGCGTCGTAACCCCAGTACCTGTCGGCGCTGCCTTTGACGGGCGCCAAGGGCACGGCGCTGCCGCTGGGCCAGCTGCTGGGCAGGACGTTCCATGCATAAACGCCTGGCGCCGTGTTGGCCAGTTCGGCCCATTCCACGCGGCTCTGAGCATCAATGAACATGCGGATGGCCCCGGTGGGAGACACGAGCAGGCGGCTACCGTCGGGCACTGCAAGCAGGGAAGTCACCGTACCGTCCGGTGCCAGTGCGCGCAGCGTCCGGTGCGCAGCAACGAAGGGCCTGTCGAGGAAGTACACCAGCCCGTCTCCGCCCAGAACGGGGGAGTCGAATCGGCAGATCTGGGCTGTTGCGCCTTTCCCGTCTTGCATTACGTCTGGCTCGCCGGGGGCTCGGCTCCTACCCGCCACAACCTGCAGCGTGTCGCCTTCCCACGCGCAGACGACCTGTACCGGACCAAAGAACAGCGCGACCAAGTAGCGTCCGCTCGCGTCCACCACCCCCGATATGGCGTGTTGGGTGAAGGCGGAGCCGTACGTCATGGTGCCCTGGGCGGAGACGTGTCCGATCCGCTGGGTGTCGCTTCCCCTGCCCACAAACCACATGTCACCCTGGGTGCTGAAGGTCAGTCCAATGATTTCCTGGGGCAGGCGGGCTTGCGTGTCCTTACCGCCGAGGAACCCGATGCCACCTAGGCCGCCCGCCATCAAACTGAGCGAGGCTGGCCCCGGCGCGGGACCGGGCGGTGGGGCTGGCGCGGGGGCGCCCTCTCCCCCGCCACCGCCGCAGGCCGACAAACCAGAGGCCGTCATCCACAGGGCAAAGTGGCGGCGAGTGAGGGCAGAGGAAACCTTCTCGGTCGAAATGCGCATGGACAGTCTTGTGAAAGTTGAGAGATCACTGCTTATAAAACACCGATGTAGCAAATGTGGAGGTTGTTACCAGGAGTTGCAGTGACGCGCGTGCCAGCTGTGAGCACCGAGCACTGCGGGCACGCAGAGTGCGCGGGCGTTAGCGCGCGGGCTGCAGCATGATGATCGCCATGCCCGCCAGCGCTACCAGTACGCCCGCCGTATCCCAGACGGTGGGCCGAATGCCATCGACTATCCACAGCCAGGCCAGCGCCGCGCCGATATAAACCCCGCCATAGGCCGCATACACGCGCCCCGCGCCGGCGGTGTCATGCAGCGTGAGCAGCCACGCGAACAGGGCGAGGCTCAGCGCTGCAGGGAGCAGCAGCCACATCGGTTTGCCCTGTTTGAGCCACAGCCAGGGCAGGTAGCAACCCACGATTTCAGCCAGGGCGGTGGCGATGAAGAGCAGCAAGGTCTTCATCATTGTTCGGGGCCGCGAAGGGCGGTGGATGGTGGTGTCTCTGGGCTGGTTGCCAGCCACTGGCGCAGCGCCAGTTCGCCCCTGGCGGTGAAGTGCACGACGCGCGAGCCCTGTGCCCGGTGCGCCCATCCGCCGTCGAACAGGCGTTGCAGCAACGCAGCGCCCAGCGCGCCGCCCAGATGGTGGCGGCGCTCGCTCCAGTCCAGGCAAGGGCGGCACAGCATGCGCCGCTGTTGCGCCAGTGCCGTGGTGTCAATGTCCACCTGGGCAAACCACTGCGCGCCTGCGGGCGTCACCGCTGCACCCTGGGGCGTGGCGTCCAGCAGCCCCTGGCGCACCAGGGCTTCGTAGAACTGCACGCCCACTTCACCGGCCAGGTGGTCGTAGCACATGCGCGCGCGGCGCAACGCGGGCTCCCGGGGGCTTGCGCGCAGGCGCACGGCACCGGCGCGAAAGGCCACGTTCATGAGCGATTCCAGCAGGTGCGCCACATCGCGATCGGCCAGCCGGAAGTAGCGGTGGCGGCCCTGGTGCTCGACGGTCAGCAGGCCGGCATCGAGCAGCTTGGCCAGGTGGGCACTGATGGTCTGCTTGGTCACGCCTGCCACCGCCGCCAGTTCGGTGGCCGTGAGTGCGCGGTCGGCCATCAGGGCCGTGAGGACTTCGGCGCGCGCGCTGTCGCCAATGAGCGCGGCAATGCGCGCGATGTGGGGGCCATCTTTCATGGTTCGATCTTGGGCGAACCATCGAAGGACGTCAACCGCCTATCGTGAAGCCCTGTCCACCAACGACTTCTGAACACCATGATCACCTGCTTTATCCGCTACGACATCGACCCCTTCCAGCGCGAGCTGTTTGCCGAATACGCGCGCCGCTGGGGCCAGATCATCCCGCGCTGCGGGGGCCACCTGATCGGCTATTTTCTGCCGCACGAGGGCAGCAACTACGAGGCCTGGGGGCTCATCGGCTTTGAGTCGCTGGCTGCCTATGAGGCCTACCGCGCCCGCCTGCGCTCCGACCCTGAAGGCCGTGCCAACTTCGCCATGGCGCAGGAAAAGCGCTTCATCCTGCGCGAGGAGCGCACGTTCACGCAGGGCGTGGAAGGCACGCTGGACCTGCCCGCACACCCACTGGAGATCAGTGCATGATGGCCGTCATTTTCGAGGTACAGCCCGCTCCGGGCCAGCAGGACGCTTATCTGGGCGCTGCCGCTGCGTTGCGGCCTTTGCTGGAGCAGATCGACGGGTTTATCTCCATCGAACGGTTCGAGAGCCTCAGTGCACCCGGCAAACTGCTGTCGCTTTCGTTCTGGCGTGATGAGGAAGCGGTGGCGCAATGGCGCCAGATGGAAGCCCACCGCGCCACGCAGAAAGCAGGCCGCGAGCGGATCTTCGACAACTACCGCCTGCGCGTTGCCGCCGTGGTGCGCGACTACGGCATGCACGACCGCAATCAGGCTCCCGCAGATTCACGATCAGTGCACACCTGACGGGAGCCTGCGCTCCCGGCTACGACGGCCGTACTGCCGGGCAAGCCTCGCCATGGCCGCGTTTCGAACTGTGGTGGTCTGCACCAGCGCAGGAGAAAGGGGGCTGCCACCCAGATTTGCTGCCGGGTCAGAGCCCATCGGCGGCGGATGCGGAGACGGGAGAGATCCGCAGGAGGGGCAAGCCTTCAGCAAGGTGACACAGCGCCGCTCATGCTGCCCTGGCACAGGTGCAGGCTGACCCGCGCCCGGTTCAATAGCAGATCGCACAGCCATGCGTACACCAGCGCGATGTATGCCAGCTGCGCCCAGCCCACGTAGCTGCCGAACACGACGGTGTGCAGCCAGTTCTGGCCCCAAAGGTAGATGGCGCTGCTTGCCAGCGTGGCAAGAAGGAGGGTGGCGGTGGCCGGCACCAGCGATACCCCACGGGCGCCGTGGGGTCGCCGCCAGGCGGCCAGGCCCAGCAGGGCGAATGCCAGGGCATTGGCACCGCTGAAGATGCGCAATTCGCGCAACAGCTTTTCGGCCGTGTCCATGTAGGCGCTGCGGATCAGCGCATCGAGCTGGGCCTGCATCTGCTGTGCGGTGCCAATCTGCAGTTCCAGCTGTTGTTGCCGCCGTTTGCGGCACTCGCACGCCGGAATCCCCATCTCGGCCGCAATGGCCGCGACCCGGGCGGGCAGGCCCGCAGACAGCGCCTTGCGAGCGGCGTCGATCTCCTGCTCCTTGCCGCGCAAGAAGACCCGCGCCTGGGCGCTCAGAAAGCGTTCGTCCAGGGCCCGGAGCTTTTCGCCCGTCTTGTGCTCGATCTGCTGGCGGATCAGCTCGCGCGCACCGTGTTCAATCCAGGTAGGTTGCAGCAGCGATACCAAGAGCAACCCGCCGAAGGCGGCGCTGCCCAGCAGGGACAGCAGGAGTACGAAAGAGCGAAACAAGGTGGAGATCTCCGATGTGCAGTTCAGCTTAGCTCTGCGCAGACCGTACGTCGGCACATCCACTTTCGAGTACCAGCCGGCCCAGTGCGGGCCCCGTCAGCCGGTAGCTCAGCCGTTCGGCCACGCGCTCGGCCCCCAGGCTTTCGTAGAACAGGATTCCCCGGGCGTTTGAAGCCTTCACAGGCCAGTCGATGCGGCGGCAGCCGTGTTCCATGGCATATCGGGCGAGCCCGTGCATGAGCGCCCGGCCAGCACCCTGGCTTCTTGCGGCCGAACTTACATACAACTCTTTGAGCTGGCAGTGTCTGCGTTGGTCCTCTGCAAATTCGACCAACGAATACACCAGCGAGAACGCCGCCAGGCCCACCACAACGCCATCACTGCGCGAAGCCACCAGCAAACGCTGGGCGGAGCCGGGCGCCAAGAGGTTCTGGCGAAGATGCTCCATCACCACCTGCCGAGGGGGTGTGGCGCCTTGGTTGTAGAAGGCGTGCAGTTCGCACAGCAGGTCGACCAGTGATGCATGCTGGTGTTCGGCGACCAGTTCAATACGAAAGCGGTGTTTTGTGGGATGGGGGGCCTGCATATGGTTTTTTCCCAGGAAGCGTCTGCAACAGGACGAGCCGCGCATTCTGGCCCCTCCTGCGTGTCCAACGGCCACCGCATCACAGTCGGTACACGCCCTGCGGCGTGCTTCGCGCAGGGGTAAGTTGGTCAGGACTTCCGTGGGCCATGCCGACCGTGGGTGCGCGTTGTGTGTACCGCCTGCCTAGGCTTTCACGGCAATCACTTCCATACAGACGCGGTACCTCTGGCTGATGCCATAGCGCACGGGCTTGAAGCCACATTCGGCCAGCAATGCATACAGGCGGTCGCGGTCGAAGTTGTGATAGTGCTCGATTTCACCCCAGTACGGGTTCGCATTGCCGGCATCCAGTGCCTTCCAGACCATGGAGCCGGAGTTGGGCATGGAGATCAGCAGCACGCCACCCGGTTGCAACAGTCGGTGGGCGGCATGCAGGCCCACCTTGGGATACGGCATGTGCTCCAGCACATCTGCCATGCTGATCACACTGGCGGGGCGCGACAGCTCGAACCCTTTGACATCCTGGCAATGGGCTGCCACGCCCCATCGGCGCAACTCTTCCACCGATTGCGGACGCAGATCCAGGCCCACAGGCTCGAAGCCGTACTCGTGCGCCGTGAACAGAAGCGATGCATTGCCAAACCCCACGTCCAGCCACGTGCCGCCGGTCTGGTAGGGCAGCACTTTCTCAATCATCTGCGCAGACACATAGCGCTGTCGCTCCAGGTCATAGCCCACCACCTGGGATTCGTTGGTGCCACGGAAAACGATATTCAGCGCTGCTTCGGTGTAGTAGCCGCTGCGAAAAACATGCTGGCACGCCGCGCATTGGCTCCAATGCATGGTGCGAGAGAGTTCTTGGCTGTAGCGAGGGTGGTGGGAACAGTCCGCACTGCGCAGCGGACGAAAGGCTTTGCTCTCGCACAACGGGCATGCCTGGTAGTCGATCAACTCATTGGCCAGGACTGCGGGGGTGTTTGCTGGAGGCCTGTAAGTCACCGGCGCAGCTGGGAAGGAGTACTTGATCATTGCCTCATTCTAGGAGCCTGTGATCTGCGCATGAGGAGCGCCCTGGCGTCACGCCGAATTGCAAACGCCGCAAGCGCAAAGAGCGCGGCCCACGAGACGAAAGCTCCGGTCAGTACGTGCAGGAGGTAGGCCGGGGCTCCGCCCTCGGGCACGAGCCAGTACACCACCGCAGTGGGAGTGATGTGCACAAGGAGTTCAGCCGTTTGGATGCCGGGCCACAGGTAGGTGGTCGAAGCCCATCCAGGCGGCAGGACCGCCAGCGCCAACGCGCCGACAGCCGCCGAGAAACCGATACCGACCAGCACCGCGGCGCGCAAGCCCTTCATGCGGCCAACCAACGCTGCACGGTTCTAGTGCCCCGAGTTGGAGATTCGTTTCATAAAGACGTCGAGAATCGCCGCCATGCAGCGTTTCAAATCCTCGCGATAGCTACGGCTATCGCTGTGGTTTGCGCCTTGCCTGACGACGATTTCGACCTCTTTATTTCATCAACGAACTTCCAACTCGGGACACTGGCGTGCTGCTTCCAGCAACTGATGGAAGCGGGGCGGAGCGCTGGGACAGATCGAGCGGCGTGAAAGCGAGCCGTGCACCACAAATGCTATAGAAACAATAGCTTTTCGCGCTTGTCAGACAAGCGCCAGGTGCCAAAAAACCTCCAATCCGAGCCGCGCCAGTCAGCGAGCCCGTTCACGCGGCGGCTCACTCACAGCGCAAAAATTTTCCCCGGATTCAGGATGTTCTTCGGGTCCAGCGCGCGTTTGATGGCGCGCATCATGTCCACCGCGCCCGTGCCGGTCTCGTCCAGCAAAAAGCCCATCTTGTGGATGCCCACGCCATGCTCACCGGTGCAGGTGCCGCCCATGCTGAGGGCGCGGGCCACCAGCGTGTGGTTCATGGCTTCGGCCTTGGTGCGTTCTTCGGCGCTGTTGGGGTCGATGAGGTAGCCGAAGTGGAAGTTGCCGTCGCCCACGTGGCCGACGAGGAAGTAGGGGATGCCGCTGGCTTCGACCTCGTCCACCGATTCGAGCAGGCAGTCGGCCAGGCGGCTGATGGGCACGCAGGTGTCGGTGCTGATGGCGCGGCAGCCGGGGCGGCTTTGCACGGCCGCGAAGTAGGCGTTGTGCCGGGCGGTCCACAGGCGGGTGCGTTCTTCGGGCGTGCTGGCCCATTCAAAGGCCTGGCCGCCGAATTCGCTGGCAATGTCTTGCACCATCTCGGCCTGTTCCTTCACGCTGGCGGGTGAGCCGTGGAACTCCATCAGCAGCATGGGTTCCTCGCGCAGGGTCAGCTTGCTGTGTGCGTTCACCATGCGCACCGTGTGGTGGTCGATGAGTTCCACGCGCGCAATCGGCACGCCGATCTGGATGATCTGGATGGTGGTGCGCACAGCCGCTTCGATGCTGGGGAAGGAGCAGATGGCTGCGCTCACGGCTTCGGGCAGCGGGTACAGGCGCACGGTAATCTCGGTCATGATGCCCAGCGTGCCCTCGCTGCCCACCATCAGGCGCGTGAGGTCGTAGCCCGCGCTGCTCTTTTTGGCGCGGGTGCCGGTGTGGATGACTTCGCCGCTGGCGGTCACCACCTCCAGCGCCAGCACGTTTTCGCGCATGGTGCCGTAGCGCACGGCATTGGTGCCGCTGGCGCGCGTGGCGCACATGCCGCCGATGCTCGCGTCGGCGCCGGGGTCGATGGGGAAGAACAGGCCGGTGTCCTTGATGGCTTCGTTCAAGGCCTTGCGCGTGATGCCGGGCTGCACGGTCACCGTGAGGTCTTCGGCATTGATGCTCAGCACCTGGTTCATGCGGCTCACGTCGATGCTGATGCCGCCCTGCACGGCCAGCAGGTGGCCTTCAAGCGACGAGCCCGCGCCGTAAGGGATGACGGGCACTTCGTACTGGCTGGCCAGTTTCACCGCATCGGCCACATCCTGCGTGCTTTCGGCAAACACCACGGCGCTGGGCGGCGGGGCCTGCAACGAGCCCTCGTCGCGCCCGTGCTGCTCGCGCACGGCCTGGGCCAGCGAGCACTGCGCGGCAAAGCGGGCCTGCAGCGCATCGATGAGGGCCTGGGGCACGTCGCGCAGCTTGATTTCGGGCAGCAGGTGGGCGGCAGCGGTGGGGGCGTTCATGGTGTGTGTCTCCGGTGGGTGCGGTCAGTGAGAAGCATTCTAGGTTCGGCCCCGTGCAAGGGTTCTGGGTAATCCAACTTGGGCCTGTGCGGGGATGCGGGTATTCACGGGCTTGCTGGTCCACGGCAGCATAAATACATTACGTTCGAAATGTATATTGTGAAAGCGCCATGAACCACCGTGTTTCCCCCAAGGCCGGGGTGCGCCGCACCCATGCCGAGCGCAGCGCCGCCACGCGCCAGCACCTGATCGCCACGGCCATCGACGTGATCCAGCGCCGCAGCCTGGAGGAGATGTCTATCCACGAGCTGGCCAAGTCGGCGGGCATGACCTCGGGTGCGGTGCTGCACCACTTCGAGTCGAAAGCGGTGCTGATGATGAATGTGCTGAGCGAGCTGATCGAGTCCACCGTGCGCTCGGGCGAACTCTGGCCCAGCCCCGCGCTGCCCGCGCGCGAACGGGCCGCGAAGTTTGTGCAGGCGGTGTGGAGCCTGGTCTATGCGCAGCCGCGCTTCATCGTGGCCTGGAACATCTACCTGGGCTGCCGCAACCAGCCCGAGGTGCTGGGCCACATCGCCGAGCTGCGCCAGAGTGTGCAGACGCGCATGCACGAAGGCTTCTTCACGGCCTTCCCCGAGCTGGCGGCAGAGCCCGACCGCGATGGCCTGCTGGGCATGGTGCTGTCGTCGTTGCGCGGGCTGGGGATGCTGCAACTGTTTGCGCCAGCACAGCCATCAGCGCCCGATGCCGTCCAGCAGGCGCAGCTGTCCTGCCTGGCCGACTGGATCGCCACCCGGTGCGAGGCCGCAGCAGCCTCTGCGGCCACGCCCGTGAAGGTGCGCACGCGCCGCCGCTGACCCGTCTTTGCCTGCACGCCGCGCCGATCAGGCATCCCTCGCTTAAAACATCACCAGGAGACACACCATGACTTCGGCTTCCACGCGCGCTCCGCGCCTCCTCGCGCTCGCCGCACTCGCTTGCCTGGCCGGTGGCGCCCTGGCGCAGCAGCCGGGCGGCTATCCGACCAAGCCCATCCAGCTCATCGCCCAGCAACCGCCCGGCAGCGGCTCGGACGCGATGACGCGCGTGTGGGCCGACTGCGCCGCGCGCGAGCTGGGCCAGGCCGTGGTGGTGCAGAACAAGCCCGGGGCCAATGGCATCCTGGCCATCAACTACCTCAAGTCCCAGCCTGCCGACGGCTACAGCCTGCTGAGCATCGGCATGTCGCAGATGACGATCACGCCGTATGTCTACAAGCAGCCGCCGTATGACCCGCAACACGACTTTGATGGTGTGGCCGTGCTGGGCACGTCGCCCCTGGTGTTGGCCGTGCCGCCCGGCATGGGCATCGCCAGCCTGGCTGACCTGCAGAAGCTGGCGCGGTCCAAGCCCGGCGGCATCAACTTTGGCTCACCGGGCAAAGGCAGCCCTGCGCACCTGCTCACCTCGGCGCTGGTGGACAAGCTGGGCGTGCCCGGCACCCATGTGCCTTTTGTGGGCGAGGGTGCGGGCCTCACCGCGCTCATGGGCCAGCAGATCCATGCGATGACGTTGGTGATTGGCACGGCGGCGGCCCAGGTCAAGGCGGGCAAGCTGGTGCCGCTGGCGCTGTTTGGTGCCCAGCGCTCGGCGCTGCTGCCCGATGTGCCCACCATCGCCGAGGCCCTGCCCGCCGCCAGCGACCTCGCGCGGCCTGCGTGGATTGCGGTGGTGGCCAAGGCCGGCACCTCGCCCGAGCTGCTGAACCGGCTCAATGCCGTCACCGAAAGATGCCGTGGTGGTGATGCGCAGTACAAGTCCCGCCTGGAAGCCATGAACGTCACACTGACCACTTCCACACCCGGCGATGCCCGCACCTGGGCGGCCCGCGATGCGGCTGTGTGGCGCCCGCTGATCGACAAGCTGGGCCTGGCCACGGAATGACGGCGGGCACGGCGGCGCCGCTGGTCACGCTGCCCCATGGCGGGCAGCTGCGCGGCCTGTGGGAGCAGGGCGTGCGCGTGTTCCGGGGTGTGCCGTATGCCCAGGCGCCGCGCGGCACTTTGCGCTTTGCGGCGCCGGTGCCAGCGCTACCGTGGCCTGGCGTGCGCGATGCCACCGAGTTTGCGCCGATGGCACCGCAGCTGCCCCGCACGGCGCGTGCGGATGCGCCCATACTGGGGGGCGAAGACTGCCTGGCCGTGAACGTATGGGCCCCGCCTGCAGAGCCCGGCGCCCGCCTGCCCGTGATGGTGTGGGTGCATGGCGGCGGGTTCTTTCGCGGCGCGGCCAGCGAGCCGCTGTACGACGGGGCGTCGTTTGCGCGCCAGGGCGTGGTGTTTGTGTCGCTGCAGTATCGCTTGGGCATCGACGGTTTCCTGCATTTCGAGGACGAGGCTGAGGCTGGTTCGCCAGGCGGTGCAGCGCCCGCCAATCGCGGCCTGCTGGACCTGTTGGCCGCGCTGCAATGGGTGCGCGAGCACATCTCCGCCTGGGGCGGCGACCCGGCGCAGGTCACGGTGTTCGGCCAGTCGGCCGGTGCGGGCGCACTGGCCTGTGTGCTGGGCATGCCCGCATCGCGCGGGCTCTTGCAGCGCGCCATCTTGCAGAGCCCGAGCGTGGCGTGCCAGACGCTGCAAGAGGCCGCCGCTGCACGCCGCGCCGTGGCTGCGCTGGCGGGGGTGGCGCCCTCCCTGGCTGCGCTGGGTGTGGCAGCCCCGCCTGCCGTGCTGCACGCGGTGCACCGCCTCGCGGCAGACCCGGCCCTGCGGCAGCAACACGGCCTGGGCATCCGCAACTTCTTTCCCCTGCGGCCCGTGGTGGACGGGCAGGTGCTTGTTGCGCCGCCGCTGCAGGCGCTGGCGCAGCAGTGGGCGGCGCACCCGCCAGACTTGCAGGTGCTGGTGGGTTGCAATGCCGAGGAGATGCGCCTGTACCACGTGCCGGGCGGCGCGATGGACCGCGTGACCGAGGCGCAGGTGCTGGCTTTTGCGCAGGAGGTGGGTTTGGGCGCGGACGCGGTGCAGGCCCTGCGCGCCACATTGCCGCCCACACACCCAACGCCCGGCGAGCTGCTGTGTGCCCTGCAGTCCGACTTTTACTACCGCGTGCCCGCCCAGCGCATTGCAGCGCTGGCCAGCCGCTGGGCCCGCAGTGCCCATGCCTACGAATTCGCCTGGCCTTCGCCGCAGTGGCGGGGGCGCCTGGGGGCGGCGCATGGGGTAGAGCTGCCGTTTGTTTTCGGCAACCTCCACACCGCCACGGGGCAGGAACTGACAGGGCCCAGGCCACCCACCGCGCTGGCTGCGACCATGCACAAGGGCTGGGTGGCGTTTGCACAAAGGGGCGACCCCGGATGGGCGCCGTACGCGGGCGTGCAACCGCTGGTTCAGCGGTTCGATGTGGCGTCGCCTGCGTATGCGCCCCACCCGGAGCCTGTGCGGCTCTCGCTGTGGGACGGTCTTCTCTGACAAAGTAGCCGCCGAGGTAGCTGCAGAGGTAGATGCCGGAGCGGTGGCTCGCTACACTGGTCCGGCGTCTTGTTGACGACTTCAAACAGAGGGGGTTGCCATGGCTTCAGCCAATGTGGGGGATTGCCTGTCGGGTGCCTGGGGCATCTTCAAGAACAACGCCATCACCCATGTGGTGTGCACCTTGCTGGTGATGGTGGTGGCCAGCATCAGCGCGGGCCTGCTGGCCGGGCCCATGGTGGTGGGCTACATGCGCATGATCGAGCGCGAGGCGCGCGGCGAAGCGGTGCAGATCGGCGACATCTTCCGGGGCTTTGACGACTTTGTGCCCGCGTTCGTGGCCGGGCTCATCAGCTCGCTGGTGGTGTCGCTGGGCTTCATGCTGTGTTTCATCCCCGGCCTGCTGGTCATGGCGCTGCCCCCGGTGGCGCTGTTCCTCGTGGCGCGCGGCGAGCGCGATGGTGTGGCTGCCTTCAACCAGGCCTGGAGCATCGTGACGAAGAACCTGGGCTCGGCGTTCTTTTGCTCGCTGGTGCTGGGCATCGTGGGTTCGCTGGGCTTTTTGCTCTGCGGGGTGGGCGCGTTGCTGACGCTGCCGCTGTCCACCATCGGCTCCTACTACATGGCGCGCCAGCTGGTGGGCGATGAACCGGTGGCGCTCCCTCCCCTCTGACCCCGGCCCTGTAGTGGTGCCGGTGACCAGATCGCCCGCCTGGCAGCCGCTGGACGGGAACGCTCGGCGGCTGCGGCTGGCGTTCGGCCTGGGCTGGCCGCTGGCCATGGCCGCCACGCCCTGGTGGCTGGGGCAGGGCGGGCTGGGCCTGGGCTGCGGGTTTCGCGCGCTGACGGGCATGCCCTGCCCGCTGTGTGGCGGCACACATGCGTGTGCGGCGCTGGTGCAGGGCGATTGGGCAGCCGCCTGGGCCGCCAACCCGGGCGCGGTGCTGTTGCTGGTGTGGCTGGTGCTGCTGGCGGGCCAGGCGGTGGTGGAAGGCACGCTGGGCCACCGCCGCACGGTGCGCTGGCCGTGGTGGCATCCGGCAGTGCTGGTGGCGGTGGGCGGCGGATTGCTGCTGCCCTGGCTGCTGCGCCTCGCGGGGCTCGGGTAGCCGGGTGCCCTCCTTCTTTCTCGTTCTTCTTTCTCTATTCCTTTCCAACTTTTCGGGCACGCGCGTGCACCGCTTGTGATGTGCGCGCACCACTTGCATGCAAAGCAGCGTGTCCGTGGTGCCAGGGAACCGCCCGGTGCACAGCCTCCGTGCGCCAGACTGGTGCATTCGGCTTGTATACCAGTTGGCACGGAACCTGCGTAACCGCAGGCAATGACCACCGCCACCGAGATCAGCAACCGCATCATCGAAGCCGTGATGGCGCAAAAACTCGCGCCCGGCTCCCGCCTGGGCGAGCAGCAACTGGCCATGCTGTTCGACTGCAGCCGCACCATCGTGCGCGAGGCGCTCACGCGGCTGGCCACGCGGGGCATCGTCACCGTCAGCGCCCGGCGCGGCTGGTATGTGATCGAACCCTCGCAGGATGAAGCGCGCGAGGCCTTCGAGGCGCGCCGCGTGATCGAACTGGGCCTGCTGCACCAGCTCAAGGTGGTGGACAAGGCCGCGTTGCGCCAGCTCAAAAGCCATCTGCAGCGCGAAAAGGCCGCGCTGGCGGGCACCGACGTGGGCATGCGCAGCTTTCTATTGGGCGACTTCCACGTATGCCTGGCTGAATGCCTGGGCAACAGCCTGCTGGCCGACACGCTGCGCGACTTCACGGCGCGCACCACGCTCATCGCCATGCTCTACCAGTCGTCGCACGATGCGGCGCAGAGCTGCGCCGACCACGTGCGCATCGTCGAGGCGCTGGAGGCAGGCGACATTGCCCGCGCCGAAGCGCTGATGTCCGAGCACATCGGCACGGTGCAGTCGGCCCTGCGCCTGCAGGCCAGCAGCGACCCGCTGGCGGGGCTGCGCGACGCACTGGCGCCGGTGCGCAAGAGCCCTGCACAAGCCACCCCATCAGCCCGCGCGCGCAAGCCCCGCGC
>NZ_JAMXAX010000013.1 GCF_023913775.1 Acidovorax facilis | reverse complement strand
TGCCTGATGACCATAGCAAGTTGGTACCACTCCTTCCCATCCCGAACAGGACAGTGAAACGACTTTGCGCCGATGATAGTGCGGGTTCCCGTGTGAAAGTAGGTCATCGTCAGGCTCTTACAGCCCAGAAAACCCCAGTCAACCATGACTGGGGTTTTTTGCTTTGGGGCATCCAAAAACGTATCAAGTGCAGCGGACGGCTCAATGCGTTCCAGTTCAACAGCCCACCTAGTCCATCTCAGATTGATTGCGCCGACCAGGCGTGTGCAGCATCTCACAAGCCTTGCAGGCCTTGATCAGCATTGATATGCGCGGGGGTCGGGCTCAGCATTCGTTTGCCAGCGATTTGGGCGCATGTCGTTCAGGGATTGGATACGTCTATCCACCGTTCGGTGCGCGAAATCTCTGCACCCCGGCTTGGTCGAGAAAGCGCTCCAACTTCCCATCAATCCACAGATGGTGCAGATGCGCCAGTGCCTCACCCATGGCAAAAGTCATCTGATGGGTGTCCAGCTTGCGTTGAAAGAGAATCGGCAAGGTATCTGCAGCGCTCAAGGCACGATCATGGGCTGCTTGCAAGATCTCCGAGAGCCGTTCCCGGTGGTGGTCTTGCAATTGGGCAATGCGCGTGGCCAAGCCTATAAACGGCTTGCCATGCGAAGGGAGCACTAATGTGCTTTCCGGCAGGTCCAGATATCGCAACAGCGAAGTCAAGAACAACTGCAGTGGATTGGCTTCGGGCTCGCTGGCATGGACGCTAACATTGGTCGAGATGCGCGGTAGCACCATGTCCCCGCTGATCAAGGTGGTCAACTCAGCACAAAACAGCGCCATGTGCTCGGGCGCGTGTCCATAGCCGCTGATGCAACGCCACGCCCGGCCCCCGATGTCCAGCGTGTCTCCATCCATGATTCGGCGAAAGCGGGGTGGCAGTGCGGGCACGAGGGTCGGGAAATACGATGCGCGCCCACGTACATGGTCTAAAAAGGACGGGTCTTGCGCACCGTGCAGCGCGTAAAAGTCCGCCCCCGCTTCTCCGCCAAACCCTTGCGGGTCATAGACAGCGACCCGAGCCACGTTGTAGTCGGTGGCACTGATCCACAAGCGTACATCCCATCGCTCGCACAACCAATGGGCCAAGCCGATATGGTCTGGATGCATGTGGGTCACGATGACGCGCAAGATAGGCAAGCCACCCAGGCAGTTCACAAAAATCTGCTCCCACTGCTCACGGGTCGCAGCACTGTCGATGCAGCAGTCCACCACGGTCCACCCGTCCAGCATGACACCGCCAGCGCCCAGTTGTCGGTCGCGCAGCAGCCACAGATTGATGTGATCCAGTGCAAACGGAAGACCCACGCGAATCCAGTGGACTCCCGGCGCGATCTCGATGGAGCCGCCCTCGGAAGGGAGCGCGTCGCCCAGCGGGTAGTGGATCTGGTGTTCGAGTGGGTTCATGGCGAAGGTGTGATGGGTTAGCATTGACGTTAACGTAAACGTCATGCATTCGATGCATTGTAGGGAGCTGCCGCCACCGGGCTGTCTCCTGCGCGAAACCGATACTGCTGTGTGCAGCACCCACCATGGCCAATACTTACACCATCAGCGACCTTGCCAAAGAGTTCGATCTCACCACCCGGGCGATCCGTTTTTATGAAGACATGGGCTTGCTGCAGCCTGAGCGCACTGGATCTGCCGGACGCAACCGCGTGTACAGCGCACGCGACCGCACCCGGCTCCGCCTGACGCTGCGGGCCAAGCGCCTTGGCCTGTCACTGACGGAAGCCAAGGAGATCATTGACCGTTATGACAGCCCCCGTGATACGGGCGTTCAGCTGCGCAAATTCCTCGACGTGTTGGTGGTCCATCGCAAGCAGCTCGAAGAGCAGATGGCCGATTTGCAGGCCAACCTGGAAGAGGTGCGCGAGCACGAAGAAGAGGCGCGCTCGCTGCTGGCCAAGGTAGAAAAGCAAAATTGATTCATAATTGACGTTTACGTAAACGTAAATCAGGAGACTGTTGTGAGCACGCCCCCTTTTGAGCCGCGTTGCGCTGACTTTGCCGACCGCGTGCGCGACAGTTTTGCGCGCCAGGGCGCCATGCAGACCCTGGGCGCATCGCTGGGCCTTGTGGCGTCAGGTGCCGTGGACATCGAACTCCCTTGGGCGCTTGGGTTGACCCAGCAGCATGGATTTCTCCATGCGGGCATGGTGGCCACAGCGCTGGATTCGGCGTGTGGATATGCCGGTTTCACCCTGATGGCGGCCGACGCTGCCGTGCTCACCATCGAGTTCAAGATCAATTTGCTGGCCCCCGCCAAGGGCGAGCGATTTCGCATGGAAGGGCGGGTGCTGAAGCCCGGCCGCACCATCACCGTGTGCGAAGGCCGCGCTTTCGCCATCGACGGCAGGCAAGAAAAACTGATCGCCACCATGGGTTGCACCCTTATGGCGGTCACAGGACGCGACAACATCCAGGGCTGAATCCGGCCCATTTCCCTACCTTTTACGAGGAGACATCCCCCATGAGCATTCCCGCCAACCTTCCCGGCCTGAACTTCCAACTGGGCGAGGACATCGACGCCCTGCGCGACGCCGTGCGCGACTTCGCACAGGCTGAGATCGCCCCCCGCGCGGCGGAGATTGACCGCAATGACCAGTTCCCCATGGACCTGTGGCGCAAGATGGGCGACTTGGGCGTACTCGGCATCACGGTGCCCGAGCAATACGGCGGCGCAGCCATGGGCTACCTGGCCCACATGGTGGCCATGGAAGAAATCTCGCGCGCTAGCGCCTCGGTGGGCTTGTCTTATGGCGCCCACAGCAACCTGTGCGTGAACCAGATCAACCGCAACGGCAGCGAGGCACAAAAAGCCAAGTACCTGCCCAAGCTCATCAGCGGCGAACACGTGGGCGCGCTGGCCATGAGCGAACCCGGCGCGGGCTCCGACGTGATCAGCATGAAGCTCAAGGCCGAGGACAAGGGTGGCTACTACCTGCTCAATGGCAGCAAGATGTGGATCACCAACGGCCCTGATGCAGACACCCTGGTGGTGTATGCCAAGACCGAGCCTGAACTGGGCGCGCGCGGCGTGACCGCCTTCCTGATCGAGAAGGGAATGAAGGGCTTCTCGATCGCGCAGAAGCTCGACAAGCTGGGCATGCGCGGCAGCCATACGGGCGAGCTGGTGTTCCAGGACGTCGAGGTGCCCGCAGAGAACGTGCTCGGTGGCCTGAACCAGGGCGCGAAGGTGCTCATGAGTGGCCTGGACTACGAACGTGCGGTGCTGACCGGTGGCCCGCTGGGCATCATGCAGTCCGTGATGGACAACGTGATCCCTTACATTCACGACCGCAAGCAGTTCGGCCAGAGCATTGGCGAGTTCCAGCTCATCCAGGGCAAGGTGGCCGACATGTACACCGTGCTGCAGGCGGGGCGCTCGTTTGCCTACACGGTGGCCAAGAACCTCGATATGCTCGGCACCGACCATGTGCGCCAAGTGCGCAAGGATTGCGCCAGCGTGATCCTCTGGTGTGCCGAGAAAGCCACCTGGATGGCGGGCGAAGGCGTGCAGATTTATGGTGGCAACGGCTACATCAACGAATACCCGCTGGGCCGCCTCTGGCGCGATGCCAAGCTGTATGAGATTGGTGCGGGCACGAGCGAAATTCGTCGCATGCTGATCGGCCGTGAGCTGTTTGCTGAAACCTGCTGAGCTTCTATCTAATCATTGAGACCCAAGGACAACATGCCCTCCTCCATCGAAGACCTGTTTGTTCACAACCGCGCCTGGGCGGCCCAGATGGAGCGCGAGCGGCCCGGCTTCTTCACCAGCCTGCTGGCGCAGCAAAAGCCCAAGTACATGTGGATCGGTTGCTCCGACAGCCGGGTGCCTGCCAACCAGATCACCGGCCTGGAGCCCGGTGAAGTGTTTGTGCACCGCAATGTGGCCAACGTTGTGGTGCCTACCGACCTGAACTGCCTGTCGACTATCCAGTACGCGGTGGATCAGTTGCACATCGAGCACCTGATGGTGGTGGGGCACTACGGCTGTGGTGGCGTGCTGGCGGCGTTGGAGGGTACGCGCGTCGGTCTGGCCGACAACTGGATCCGGCATGTGCAGGATGTGCGCGACCGCCACCGTGACCTGATTGCCGCCACCGCCCCAGAGTGGCGCCATGACGTGTTGTGCGAACTCAATGCCATCGAGCAGGTCGTCAACATTGCCCAGACCACGGTGATGCTCGACGCCTGGGGCCGGGGCCAGAAGGTTACGCTGCACGGCTGGTGCTATGGGCTCAAGGATGGTCTCATCAACAACCTGCACATGTCCGTGGGTAGTACGGAAGGCCTGGACTCGCTGTACAAGGCCGCGATCGCCGGTGTGGCTGCCGTCAAAAGGCAATAGCCAACCACCGCATTACCGCAACGGCTGAGCACCCGCCATGTTCCCGCAACGGCTTGACGCTCCCCAGGCCTACGGCATTGCCAAGGCCATGATGGACGGCTTCAACCGGCACTACCGGTTGTTCCGCACCGAGTCCGCGCGGGCCAAGCACCGCTTTGAAACCGGCGACTGGCACGGCCAGCAGCGGGCCCAGCGCGAGCGTATCGAGTTCTACGACCTGCGCGTGAAAGAGTGTGTGCGCAGGTTAGAGAAAGAGTTCGAGGCGGGTGCACAGCCCATGGACGTGTGGCACCAGGTCAAGCTGCACTACATCGGCCTCTTGGTCAACCACCACCAGCCCGAACTGGCCGAGACCTTCTTCAACTCGGTCACCACCAAGATCCTGCACCGCACGCATTTCCACAACGACTTCATCTTTGTGCGGCCTGCGGTCAGCACCGAATACATCGAAAACGAAGAGCCCGCAGCGCGCCCCACCTACCGCGCCTATTACCCGTCGCGAGACACGCTGGGCGAGACCTTCCAGGTCATCATCGAGAACTTCCAGCTGCAGCGCGAGTTTGCGGACTTGGGCCGAGACACCGCCTGCGTGGTGGGCGCCATGCGCGGCCGGATCGACAAAGTGAGGCTGCGCGCCAACTTCCAGATCCAGGTGCTCACCAGCCTGTTCTTTCGCAACAAAGGCGCCTATGTCGTGGGCAAGATCATCAACGGCTTCAACGAAGTGCCGTTTGCGCTGCCCATCCTGCACGACGACAACGGCAGGCTGTTTATCGACGCGGCCCTGTTTGGCGAAGACGACATGCAGATGCTGTTCAGCTTCGCACGCGCCTACTTCATGGTGGACATGGAGGTGCCCAGCGCCTACGTGCAGTTCCTGCGCAGCCTCATGCCGCGCAAGCCGCGCGCCGAGATCTACAACGCCCTGGGCCTGGCCAAGCAGGGCAAGACGCTGTTCTACCGCGACTTTCTGTACCACCTGAAGCACTCCAGCGACCAGTTCCGCATCGCGCCCGGCATCAAGGGCATGGTCATGCTGGTGTTCGACCTGCCAAGCTTCCCGTTCGTCTTCAAGCTCATCAAGGACTACTTTCCGCACCAGAAGGAAACCACACGCGAGCAGGTCAAGGCCAAGTACCTGCTGGTCAAGCACCACGACCGCGTGGGCCGCATGGCCGACACGCTCGAGTACAGCGAAGTCGCCTTCCCGCGCAGCCGGTTCGACGATGCCCTCATTGCCGAGATCGAGAAGTTCGCGCCAAGCCAACTGGAAATCAGTGACCGCGATGGTGACGGCCAGACCGAGGTCATCATCAAGCACCTGTACATCGAGCGGCGCATGATTCCGCTCAACATCTACCTGCAGGAAGCCTTCGACACGGGCCTGTCCGACCCCCGAGCGCGCCAGCAGATGGAGCACAGCGTCATCGAATACGGCAATGCCATCAAGGACCTCGTGGCCGCCAACATCTTCCCGGGCGACATGCTCTGGAAGAACTTTGGCGTCACGCGCAACGGCAAGGTCGTGTTCTACGACTACGACGAAATCGAATACCTCACCGACTGCAACTTCCGCCGCGTGCCCACGCCGCGCAATGAAGAAGAGGAAATGAGCGGCGAGGTCTGGTACAGCGTCGGCCCGCGCGATGTGTTCCCTGAAACCTTCGGCCCCTTCCTGCTCGGCAACGATGCCGTGCGCGAGGTGTTCATGTTGCACCACGCCGACCTGCTCGATGCCGCCTTTTGGCAGTCACACCAGGAGCGCATCCGCGCGGGGCACATGTTTGACGTCTTTCCCTACGACACAGATCGGCGCTTTGCACAGGGCGCGTCGGCCCGTTCGCTCCTCTGATTCAACCCCTTCTTTCCATTCAAACCGTTAATAGGAGACCTTCACCATGTCTGCATCCACCCAAGACCCCATCGTCATCGTCGGCGCCGCACGCACCCCCATGGGCTCGCTGCAGGGCGACTTTTCCAGCCTGGCAGCCCACGACCTGGGTGGTGCGGCCATCAAAGCCGCCATGGAGCGTGCCGGTGTCTCGCCCGACGCAGTGGGCGAGGTGCTGTTCGGCAACTGCCTGATGGCCGGCCAGGGCCAGGCGCCCGCGCGCCAGGCAGCGTTCAAGGGTGGCCTGCCCAAGGGCGCGGGCGCCGTCACGCTCAGCAAGATGTGCGGCTCGGGCATGAAGGCCGCCATGATGGCGCACGACATGCTGCTGGCCGGCACGCACGACGTGATGGTGGCCGGCGGCATGGAGAGCATGACCAACGCCCCCTACCTGCTGCAAAAGGGCCGCGGCGGCTACCGCCTGGGCCACGACCGCATCTTCGACCACATGATGCTCGACGGCCTGGAAGACGCCTATGAGGCCGGCCGTTCCATGGGCACCTTTGGTGAAGACTGCGCCGCCAAGTACCAGTTCACGCGCGAGCAGCAGGACGCATTCGCCACGGCCAGCGTGCAGCGCGCCAAGGCGGCCACCGAATCGGGCGCGTTCGCGGCCGAGATCGTGCCCGTCACCGTCAAGACCCGCGCGGGCGAAACCGTGGTATCGGTGGACGAGGGCCCGGGCAAGGTCAAGCTCGAAAAAATCGCCACCTTGAAGCCCGCCTTCAAGAAGGACGGCACCATCACCGCCGCGTCCAGCTCCAGCATCAACGATGGCGCCGCCGCGCTGGTGATGATGCGCGAATCCACCGCGAAGAAGCTGGGTTGCAAGCCCCTGGCCCGTATCGTGAGCCACGCCACGCATGCGCAAGAGCCCGAGTGGTTCGCCACTGCCCCGTTGGGTGCCACGCAGAAGGCGCTGGCCAAGGCCGGCTGGCAGGTTGGGGATGTGCAGCTGTGGGAGATCAATGAAGCCTTCGCGGTGGTGCCCATGGCGCTGATGAAGGAGCTGGATCTGCCCCACGACAAGGTCAACGTGAACGGCGGCGCCTGCGCTTTGGGCCACCCCATCGGCGCCAGCGGTGCACGCATCATGGTGACGCTGATGTACGCGCTCAAGGCGCGCGGCCTGACCAAGGGCTTGGCCACGCTGTGCATCGGCGGCGGCGAGGCCACGGCCGTGGCGCTCGAACTGGTCTGACGATGGAGAGGGATGGGATGATTCCCATCTCTTCACAAGGACCGCGATGACCGCACCATCTCCCGAGATCACCACCTTCTGGCGTGAATTTGTCGATGCCCAGGCATCGCTCCAGGCCCAGCCTCTGCGCGAGCGGGTCGAGTCGGCCAATGTGCTCATCGAGCGTCACCTGAGCGGCCTGGCACTGGAGATGTCTGGCGGCGACAGCGATGCGGTGGTGGATCTCATCGTCACCGCCCACGGCAGCATCGACAACTTTCCGTTGCTGATGGAGGTGGTGGCTGCCGCACCCGCGCTGCAGAACTACCGGTTGCGAGCGTTTCGCGAGCGCACCTCGCAGCCCGACTTTCCCATCGGCATGGAGGGCTTTGAGCTGTCCACATCGGAGGTGCTGGTCGCCTGCGGACAGGACGATGGCCAGGCCGCGCTGGAGATCCGCTTTGGCCGCGAGATCCCCAGCGACTACCAGGACCACGCGCGCAACATGGCGTTCATCATGCTCGACCATGTTCTGGGCGAATACGACTTCGCCGTCAAGGTGGGCGCGGTGGATTTTGTGGAGGACGCCTCCGACCCGCTGGCACCCTGGGTGCCTCTGAGCCAGTTTGTGCCGGTGTTCGACCGCTATTGGGTGGACACCCTGGGCCGCACCAGCGACTTCCCTGCGGGCGAGCACGACTGGTCGGGCATGACCTTGTCGTTTGGCGGGCAGGACGATGAGGATGGCAGCGGTGACGAGGCTGAAGACAAGGCCATTGTCATGGTCAACCGCAGTGCCAACTCCGTGGCCATGCGCGCCGACCTGGCCTACGCGCTGACCCTGGACCTGGCCGTGGGCAACCGCGATCAGCTGGCCGCCGTGCAAGACCTGCAGGACCAGGCAGCCACGCTGCTCGCGCTGCCGCAGCTGGGCATCATGGCCTACACACTGACCCGCGCGGGGCGCCGCAAGGCCGTGTATTACGTGGGCGACAAGCAGCTGGCCATGCAGACGCTCGCACCTTTGCTGCTGCGCGACGAGGCTGAATCGCTGGAGCTGACCTTTGTGTTTGACCCCGCGTGGTCAGGCTATTTCGAGTTTGCCGTGCATTGCCCGTGAACTCTTTCAACCCCTTGCAGGCCACACCATGATCGAAACGCTCGAACAATTGCGCACCCTGTACGCAGCCCCCGGCGAGCGGGCCCTGCGCAAGCAACAACCGCAGCTGGATGGGCACTGCCAGCGCTTCATTGCCCTGTCGCCGTTCTGCGTGGTGGCCAGTGGTGGCGCCCATAGTGCTCTGCTCGACGCCTCGCCACGCGGCGGAGCGCTGGGGTTTGTAAAGTCGCCCGATCCCCACACCCTGCTGTTGCCCGATGCGGGCGGCAACAACCGGCTCGACACCCTGACCAACCTGCTGAGTGACCCGCGCATCGGCCTGCTGTTCATGATCCCGGGTGTGGATGAAACCCTGCGGGTGAATGGCACCGCACGCCTGCGCGACGAAGCGCTGTACACCGACTTCTTCACGGCCGAGCGCCAGCGCCCAAAGATAGTGATCGAAGTGCACGTCGCCGAGGCCTACCTGCACTGCTCCAAGGCCTTCATGCGCTCGCGGCTGTGGTCCGCCGATGCGCAGGTGGACCGCGCGCAACTGCCCACCATGGGCCAGATGATTCACGACCAGATGGGCCTTGCGACCGAGCCCGAGTCGCAAGTGGCGATGCTGCAGCGCTACCGCGCCCAACTGGCGCAAGAGCAGCAGCTGGGCGATGCATGAGTTGGATCACCCCCTGAGTCGCTTCGCGACTTCACCCCTCTCTCGCATTGCTGCGCAATGCGGGAGGGGGACGCCCCCAGCGCGGGGACGCTGGCCCCGGCCACGCCAGTTTTGTCGGCTGCGCATGGTGCGTTGCGCTTTTATGACCCAGAGGGAAGTGCGTGGTTATTCCTAAATTGATAGCTATTAGCGCTTTATAGATAAGCGCTAGAGCCCTATTTCATTCAAATTTTTACCCATGAAATCCATACTCGTCATTGGCGCATCGCGCGGCATTGGGCTGGAGCTGGTGCGCCAGTACACCGAGGCGGGCCGCCGCGTCATCGCTACCGTGCGCGACGCTGCGGGCAGCGAGCGGGTACAGGCCCTGGGCGCCGAGGTGTTGACCGTGGACGTGGCCAACCCTGCCAGCGTCAGCGGGCTGGCTTGGCAACTGGACGGCGAAAAGATCGAGACCGCCTGGTATGTGGCCGGTGTCATCCGCCGCCCCAATGCGCTCACGCCGCCCACCCAGCAGGACTTCGATGCCGTGATGCACACCAACGTGCTGGGCGCCATGCAGACACTGCCGCAGGTCGCGCCCCTGGTGGCCGACGCGCAGGGCGTGTTCGCTTTCTTGTCCTCGTCCATGTCGCAGATTGGCAGCGTTCCCAACAGCGGCTCCTGGCTGTACCGCACCAGCAAGGCGGCGCTGAACATGGCCATCGCATCCGCCCAACACGACTACCCGGACGCCACCCTCATCACCATCGATCCCGGCTGGGTGCAGACCGACATGGGCGGCGAAGGCGCTGCGCTGACCGTGCAGGACAGCGTGCGCGGCCTGCGCGCCACCGTGGCGGGCGTCACGGCCGCCGACAAAGGCCGCCTGCTGCACCACGACGGGCGCCGCGCCACGCACTGGTAGCCTGGCGGCTATCAGGCTGCCGGATCGATGCAAGATTTGGACTGGCGCCCGGTGGAGTGGATCCGCAAAATTGCGTGGCGCTGGCTGCCTGAAAACGGCTTCCTGCGCGGGCTGGCGAAAGAGAGGGCCAGCTCCATGCAACCCAACCGGGAGTCCAAAAATGTGTGATTGTCTTGCTACCCCGGCGGCGCTTGCGCCGTCCCGCCGCCGCCTTCTGGGCGGTGCCGCAGCCTTGGCTGCCTTGGCCTCCAGCGCCCGCGTGCTGGCTGCTGACACCCCTTTGCCCGACAACCGAATCGGCCCCGACGCAGCGCTTGCGCGGCTGGTGCAGGGCAATGCCCGCTACGTGGCGGGCCGTTCCACGCAGCGCGACTTTTCGGTGGGCCGGGTGGCGCGCACCACCGGGCAGCGGCCCTTTGCGGCCATCCTGAGCTGCGCGGATTCGCGTATTGCACCCGAGCTGGCGTTTGACCAGGGGCCCGGCGATCTGTTCGTGGTGCGGCTGGCGGGCAACTTCCTGAACGACGATGCGCTGGCCAGCATGGAATACGCGATCGAGGTTCTGCAGGTGCCGCTCATCCTCGTGCTCGGGCACAGCAACTGCGGCGCTGTTTCCGCCACCATCAAGGTGGTGCAGGAGGGCACCCAGCTGCCCGGCCATCTGCCGGGGCTGGTCAACGCCATCCGCCCGGCCGTCGAGGCGGCGCAGCGCCGCCAGCCCGCCAACTTGCTGGTGGCCGCCACCGAGCAGAACGTGCGGCTCAATGTGGCCCGGTTAACCACCTCCGAACCCCTCCTGGCCGGACGCATGGCCAGCGGCGCCATCCGCGCCGTGGGGGGCGTGTACGAGCTGTCCAGCGGCAAGGTCTCGCTGGTCTAGCCCCCGGGTACGCAGGAGCACGTAGTCCGCCCGCCGTTTGGTAAGCGCGCCCGCAGACGCGGGCAAAATTGCATGTTGACTCGCCGGTAGGTGCCTGGGCATCCAGAGCCTGCCGGCGCCGAACGATCCCAAGGAGACAACATGCTGCTGACCCAAGACCAGGAAATGATCCGCGACGCGGTGCGCGACTTTGCGCAAGAACAGCTGTGGCCCCACGCCGCGCGGTGGGACAAGGAACACCACTTCCCCAAAGAGGCGCACCAGGGCCTGGCTGCACTGGGTGCCTACGGCATCTGCGTGCCCGAAGAGTTCGGCGGTGCCAACCTGGACTACGTGACGCTGGCGCTGGTGCTGGAAGAAATCGCCGCCGGTGATGGTGGCACCAGCACGGCCATCAGCGTGACCAACTGCCCCGTCAACGCCATCCTCATGCGTTATGGCAATGCACAGCAAAAGCGCGACTGGCTCACGCCGCTGGCGCGCGGCGAAATGCTGGGCGCCTTCTGCCTGACCGAGCCGCATGTGGGTTCCGACGCCTCCGCACTGCGCACCACCGCCGTCAAGCAGGGCGACGAATATGTGATCAACGGCGTCAAGCAGTTCATCACCAGTGGCAAGAACGGCCATGTGGCCATCGTCATCGCCGTGACCGACAAGGGCGCGGGCAAGAAGGGCATGAGCGCCTTCCTCGTGCCCACCAACAACCCCGGCTACGTGGTCGCGCGGCTGGAAGACAAGCTGGGCCAGCACAGCAGCGACACGGCGCAGATCAACTTCGACAACTGCCGCATCCCGGCCGAGAACCTCATCGGCACCGAGGGCGAGGGCTACAAGATCGCCCTGGGCGCGCTCGAAGGCGGGCGCATCGGCATTGCCGCGCAGAGCGTGGGCATGGCGCGCAGCGCGTTTGATGCGGCGCTGGCGTATTCGAAGGAGCGCGAGAGCTTTGGCACCGCCATCTTCAACCACCAGGCCGTTGGCTTTCGCCTGGCCGACTGCGCCACGCAGATCGAAGCCGCGCGCCAGCTCATCTGGCACGCCGCCGCGCTGCGCGACGCAGGCCGCCCGTGCCTGAAGGAAGCCGCCATGGCCAAGCTGTTTGCCAGCGAAATGGCCGAGCGCGTGTGCAGCGCCGCCATCCAGACGCTGGGCGGCTACGGCGTGGTGAACGACTTCCCGGTGGAGCGCATCTACCGCGACGTGCGTGTGTGCCAGATCTACGAAGGCACGAGCGACGTGCAGAAGATCATCATCCAGCGCGCGCTGGCCTGAGCCAGCTCGGCGCCATTGTCGGCGCCGCGACTGCTGCCTCCGTGCGGTGGTGACGGTTGCGCTGTGAGTGGGGCCGCAGCAGATGCGCTCTCAGCCATGCCCTGGTCGCTACCCGACGTACTCCCAAGCGCTTCCACGCGCCGGCGTCAACACGCAACCCTCCCAAAGTAGGGGGTGTTTGGTGCGGGAAGATGCCAACATCGGCCCGATGAACTCCGAACGCGTGCTCTCCTGGGACACCCTGGCACCTGCCGCCCAGCTGCAGTTGTTGGGCAACAGCTTCATGCGGGTGCGCGACGGCTGCACTGTCGTGCCGCTGCTCGGGCTGCCGGGCTTGGCCTGGCTGTATTCGCTGGGCTTGTGGCCCCCTGGCATCACGCTGTGGTGGGGGGCGTCGTTGTTGCTGGTGGGGGCTGTGTGGGGCGTCTGGGGCCTGTGGCAGCGGGCCCTGAAGCAGCGCGACAGCCACGATGCGGCAACGCTGCTGGCCGTTTGGTTGCCTCGTGTGCAAGCGCTGGCTGCGTTGTACGGCGCGTTGGTGATGAGTTCTGCGGCCTCCGCTGGGCCCGACACGCCCTTTGAACTGCGCGTGGTGTTCATCTGTGGCTCCACGCTGGTGGTGTCGGCGCATGCCGCGCACCAGTCGGCGGCGCTGGTGGTTTTCAAGCGGTTCTTTTTCACCAGCTACGCGGTCAGCCTGTTGTCGGTGCCCTATGTGTTTCCCGATCACTGGCCGTACCTGTTGCCCATGCATCTGGCTTTTGGCGTGTTCTTTCGCAATGCGAGCATCAGCCATCAGTTCTTTCTGAGCAATGTGGACCTGACGGAGCGGTTCCGTGCCGCCAAGGGCGAGGCCGAGCAGGCGCTGGCCGTGAAGAACCAGTTCCTCGCCACCGCCAGCCACGACCTGCGCCAGCCCGTGCATGCCGTGGGGCTGCTGGCCGAATCCATCGCGCTGCGCAACCGGGACCCGGCGCTGGATGCCACGCTGCAGAACCTGCGCCAGGGCGTGCAGTCGCTGCAATGGATGTGCAATGCGCTGCTGGACCTGTCGCGCATCGAAGCGGGGGCCGTGCAGGCAAGGCCCCAGGCGGTGGCCCTGGCGCCGCTGCTGCGCGAAGTCGCCACGCTGCTGGGGGAATCTGCGCGCACCCGGGGCCTGGTGCTGCGCCTGCGCCCGCCACCGGCCAGCGCCCGGGTGCAGGCCGACCCGATGCTGCTGCGCCAGTGCGTGGTGAACCTGGTGCACAACGCGCTGCGGTACACGCAGCGTGGCGGCGTGCTGCTGGCTGTGCGCCGCCGCGCCGGGTACTGGCAGGTGGAGGTGTGGGACACCGGCCCCGGCGTTGCCGCCGAGGAGCGCGAGCGCATCTTCTCGCCCTTCACCCGCAGTGCCTCGGTGCGCGTGGCAGACGATGCAGGCTACGGCCTGGGCCTGGCTGTGGTGGCGCGCTGCGCCGAGCTGATGGATGCGCCCCTGGGCCTGGTGTCGCGCCTGGGGCGCGGCTCGCGGTTCTGGCTGCGGCTGCCGCCTGCCACGTCCAGCGCAGTGGTCGTTGCGCCAACGCCCGCCACCGTGGCGCGCCAGGGCGGCCTGCAGGGCCGCTGCCTGGTGGTGGAGGACGACCCGCAGGTGGCCGCAGGCTGGCAGCAACTGCTGCAGGACTGGGGCGTGCAGGTGCGCTGCGCGGCCGATGGTGCCGAGGCACTGGGTTGGCTGGAACAGGGCTTCACGCCGCAGGCCATCTTCTGCGACCAGCGTTTGCGCTCCGGCGAGAGTGGGTTCGCCTTGCTCCAGCGCCTGCAGGCACTGTGCCCTGACGCCGCGCTGGCCATGGTCAGCGGTGAATGGGATTCGCCCGCGCTGCGCCAGGCGGAAGAAGAGGGCTACCTGGTGCTGCGCAAGCCGGTGGCGCCGGAACAGCTGCACGCCTTGTTGCGGCAATGGCTACCTGATTCGTCTGAAGACTATAAAAAAAATAGCTGCTAGCGCTTATTGGTAAAGCGCTGAAGGTTGTTTTGATTGATTTTTCTGCGGGCCCAGCCACTGGGCCAGCACCGCGTGCAACTCCACGGGGCTCACCGGCTTGCGCAGTACCAGGTAGCCCTCGTCCTCGGCATCCTGCAAGGCGGGCGCGTTGTGCTCGCCGCTGACCATGGCGCCGCGTGCAGCGGGGCAGCGGGCCAGCAGGGCGCGCAGCACGTCAAAGCCGCTCTCGCCCGTGTGCAGCCGCTGGTCGCAGAAGATGGCATCCGGCTCGAACCCTTCGTCGAGCTGGGCATGTGCCTCGGCCGTGGTGGTGGCGTATGCCGCCGTCACGCCCCAGGCCTCCAGCATGGCGCGCCAGGCCTTGATCACCTGGCGGTCGTCGTCCAGTACTAGGCAGCGGCCTTGCAGCGGGCGCATTGCCGTCTCGTCGCGGTGCAAGGCCACCGGGTCGGGTGGCACGGCCGTCGTAGTAGCCGCAGCGGTGTGGGCCGGCAGCCGCAGCCAGAAGCATGAGCCCCGCCCCGCCTGCGACACCAGGCCGTGGGTGGCGCCCATCTGTTCGGCGCAGCGCGCCACCACGGCCAGCCCCAGGCCGTGTCCGGCGTCGTTCATCTGGTCCGCCCGCTCCCCTCGGTAGTAGGGGCTGAACACCCGGTACTGGTCCGCCACGGTGATGCCGACGCCGGTGTCCCGCACTTCCACCAGCCAGTCGCTGCCGCGCGCCCGCACGCTCACCAGCACCTTGCCTTGGGGCGTGTAGCGGATCGCGTTCTGCACCAGGTTGGCCAGTGCCTGGCGCAACAGCACCGGTTCAGCCCACACCGTGGCACCACCACGCGGCACCCACAGCCGCAGGGCCAGCCCGCCAAGGCTGGCTTGCTCACGGAACAGGCGCACCACGTCCGCGAGCAGCGCGTTCAGGTCCACCACGCCCTTGGCGCCCAGCGGCAGGCCGGATTCCAGGCGCGCCAGGTCCAGCAGCGCGTTGAACAGCTGGTTCATGGCCTGCATGCTGTTGCGCAGGTCGGCAACCAGGGGGCGAAGAACCGGGTCACCGTTGCGCAGGCTGATCGCCTCGACCATCAGCGACATGGCATGCACGGGCTGGCGCAGGTCGTGGCTGGCGGTGGCGAGGAACAGGTTCTTCTCGGCCAGCGCGCTTTCGGCCTGCCGCCGGGCTGCCGCCAAGGCCGCGTTGGCCGTGCGGGTGCGGCGGTATTGCCAGTAGCTGGCGCCCGCCGCCAGCAGGGCCAGCGCCACCGTGGCGGCCAGGCCGATCTGCTGCATGCGGCGCACACGCAGCTCGGCATCCTGCACCCGATTGGCCTGCGCCAGCTGCTCGATCTGGCGCTGCCGTTCAGCGCTGTCAAAGCGCTCCTGCAGCGCGGCCACGGCCTGGTCGCGCTCGGTGTGGAACAGCTCCTTGGCCAGCGCCTGCTGCTTGCGCGTGGTGGCCATGGCTTCGCGGTACAGGCCGGCTTGCTCGTACATGCGCGAGAGCTCGCCCAGCAGCTGCTCTTCCATGGGTAGGGAGCCTGCTTCATGCACAAACCGAATGCCCGCCTCCACCTCGTGCACGCCAGCCGCAATGCGGCCCTGGCCCATCAGCGCAAAGCCCAGGTTGGCCTGCGCCATTGCGGCCCCGTTCAGCTCGTGCGCGTCGCGGTACGCTGCCAGGGCCTCGCGCATCACGGGCTCGGCCGCGGCATAGGCCTTGCGCTGCAGCAGGACATCGCCCAGATTGTTCAGCGCCGTGGCCTGGAGCCCGGTGAGCCCGCCGGCGCGGGCGATCTGCAGGGACTGCCGGTAGGCGGCCGCGGCGGTGTCGAGGTTGCCCTGCACGTTTTCCACATTGCCACGGTGCAGGTGCAGCCAGCCCAGCGCCTGCTGGGCGCCCAGCTTTTCGGCCAGCGGCAGCGTCTCGCGAATGGTCTGCAGCGCGCGGTCGGGGTTCTTCATGTCGAAGTGCAGCAGCTCCAGGTGGGTGCGCGACCGCAGCTCGGATGTGGCTGCCTGGCGCGGCAGCGTGCGCGATAGTTCCAGGCTGCGCAGCAGGTGGGTCATCGCCGCTTCGAACTGGCCGTTGCTGCTGTGCAGGGCACCCAGCGTCAGGTGGTAGAGCCAGCGCACCCAGGGGTCGGGCACCTGCTCCGCCGCGCCCGCTTCGCGCGCCAGGGCGTCCAGCCCGGCGCGTGTTTTGCCCGCCACGGCCCATTGCCGGGCCTCGAAGCAGGTGGCCAGCACCTGCGTCGAGGCATCGCCGTGCGCAGCCGCAAGCGCTTTCAGTTGCGCTATGCCCTCGGTCACCACCGCAGCCTGCCCGGTCTCGAAGGCTGCGTCCGTCAGCGCCGCCAGGTAGGTGCGCCGGGTCGCGACATCGGCCGCGTTGGCAAAGCGGGTGGCGGCGGCCTGCAGCGCTTGCACGGCTTCGGCGCTGTTGCGTTGCGACAGGGTCTGCAGCCGGTCCAGCTCTGCCAGGTCCGGGTTCGGTACCTGTGCCCCTGCGGGCAGTGCCGTCTGCAGGCACAAGGCCGCGACCAGCACCACGGCCCGGACGAGGCGCATCAGGACAGCTCCAGCCGCCGCCCACGCAGCAGGGTGATGGCCTCGATTCGCGTGCGCACCCGCAGCCGCTCCAGGATGCCCGTCACGTGCTCCTTCACGGTGCTCTCGGCAATGTCCAGCTGCAAGGCGATGCGCTTGTTGGGCAGCCCCTGCAGCACCAGCGCGAGGATCTGGCCCTGGCGGGTGGACAACCCCAGCTCGGCCGGGGTCACCGGCAGATCGCGGCTGCGCGGCGGCTGGCTGCCCTGCAGGCCCGGCTCAAACCAGACCAGCCCACTCAGCAAGGCTTCCACCGCCAGACCAAAGGTCTCAGGCGCTGCTTGTTTGTGAATGAAGCCCTGTGCGCCTGCCTGCCGGGCCTGCTCCATCACGGCGGGGTCATCGTCGCCGCTGATCACGGCGATGGGCATCCCGGGGCAGTGGCTGCGCACCTGGGCGATCAGGCCCACCGCAGCGCCTTCCGCCAGCCAGAAGTCGATGAGCGCGATGGCCGATGTGCCCCGCATGTCCACCCGGCGCAGAAGGTCGTCCGCCCCTGCGGCCTCTACCACCTCCATCTGCGGCAGGCGTGCGCGCAGGAACTCGGCCATGCCGTGCGCCACGAGCGGATGGTCGTCCAGGATGAGCGCGTAAGGGGAAGTGGGGACCATGTAGTGGGAGAGGGTGGCTGCGCCTTGCGGCGCAGGCGCGCTGACAGCGCGGAGGTAGGGCAAATTCTGCCAAGTGTTGAGCAGGATGGACGGCGCGCAAACCCTACCAGGGTAGGGTTCCGTACCGCAGGAGGTGCTGCACAGAATCCGCCCTTCATTCACGATCAAGAGGTTTCTGTTCATGACACGACAAGCAAGCGCAACGGGTGCTGGGCGCACTGGGCACTCCGTACGGCCCCTCTTCCGCTGGGCCCCCCTGGGCTTGGCGGCCGCCTTGCTGGTGGGTTGTGGCGGTAGTGACGATGACAACAATGGCACGCCGCCGCCTACCGCAGGCGCGTTCAGCATTGGCGGTGTGGTCACGGGCCTGGGCGCTGGCAAGACGGTGACGCTGCAAAACACCGGCAAGGACGACCTGACGATCAATGCCAACGGCAACTTCGTCTTCGTGACGCGCCTGGACAGTGGCATTGCCTATGCCGTCACCGTCAAGACCCAGCCCAGCGGCCAGCGATGCACGGTGACCCAGGGCACGGGCACCGCTACCGCCAACGTCAGCAACGTGCAGGTGCGCTGTGAGAACCTGGCGGCCGCCACCTATACGGTTGGCGGCTCAGTGACTGGTCTGGCGGGTGGCACGTTGGTGCTGCAGAACAACGGGGGCGACGACCTCTCGGTCTCCAGCAACGGCGGCTTCACGTTCGGCACTGCGCTGGCCGGCGGCACGGGCTATGCGGTCACCGTGCGCACGCAGCCTTCCGGCCAGAGCTGCACGGTGCGCAATGGCACCGGCAGCGTGGTCTCTGCCAACGTGGGCTCGGTGGAGGTGAGCTGCGGCACGGTGGTGGCCTTGCCCGAAGGCGACTGGAAGCAGGAGCTGTGCGTAGTGGTGCGGCCCGGCACCTGGGGCCGCTCGCTGTGGCGCATCACCCGCCAGGGGGACAATCGCGTGGCGGGACAGATCGGTGTGGCCACCTATGCTGACGCCAACTGCACGGGCGCTGGCACGGTGGCAGGCCCTCTGACCGGTGTGGGCAATGTGGCGTTCGACCGTAACGGCAGCACGGCTACTCTGACCGCGTTCTGGGGCTTGTGGACCCAGCCGTCAGGCCTGACATCGCGTGCCGTCTGGGCCCGCAAGGGGAGCCGCCTGTGCATCTTTGGCGACCAGATACCCACGGCCTTCCCAACGGCGGTCAGTGTGGAGAGCTACGTGGACACCGTTCTGCCCAACAAGACCTGCTACACGCAAAACTGAGCCTAGGACAACGCCGTGCTTTGCAATTGCGCCAGCGTCACGAACTCCAGCGCGCGCGCATGTGTGCATTCCAGGATCACGGGAGGCGCCACACCCGCCTCGTAGGCCTCCTTCCAGCGCAAGACGCACAGGCACCAACGGTTGTTGGGCTGCAGCCCTGCAAAGCGGGACTCGGGCCGGGGGGTGATGAGGTCGTTGCCCCGCGACAGCGAAAAGTCCAGAAACGCCTGTGTCATGCGTGCGCAGATCACGTGGGTGCCGTGGTCTTGCTCGTCGGTGTTGCAGCAGCCGTCGCGGTAGTAGCCGGTCAGTGGGTCGTAGGAGCAGGGCATCAGCAAGGTGCCCAGAACGTTCAGTGCAGTCATATCGGGTCGCGTAAGTCGCGTGGGTTGTGAGGGGCGGTGAGTGGGCAGACCGTTGGCGTGGGCGCGGGGCGGGTCAGCCAACCTCGCCACGACGGCGCAGCACTACGGTGATCTGCCCGTTGGTCTCGATGGTGGCGCGTTCCACTTCGTGCGCGTGCAGGCAGCCGCCTGCGCGCAGTGCGGCCTCCACGTCGTCGCGGGTCAGCAGCTCCTTGCGCATCAGCGCCTGGTTCAGTTCGCCCTGCTGGATCAGCACCTGGGCCTTGCCGTCCACCCAGCGCCCGATGCGCGGGAAGTGGAACGCCAACCGCGCCAGCGCCACATGCAGCAGCATGAGCGTGCTGGCCGAGATCAGCCCGCCCACCAGCGAGTTGTCGCCAGCGTTCATCGAGTTCTGCACCGCGTTCGACAGGATCAGCAACAGGATCAGGTCAAACGGCTCGTACTGCCCCGTCTGCCGCTTGCCCGACAGGCGCATGAACACCAGCAAGAACAGGTACACCACCACGCCGCGCAGCACAAACTCCCACCACGGCACGCTCATTTGCCACATTGCAAGGTTCCTTGTTGGATGCTTGGGTGGGGGCAGTCTACGGCCTGCGGCTTGCCCCTCATTCGCTGAGCGAAAATCCCGCCAATTCCCCGCACGGCTCCGGCACAGTGCGCCACTCACTGCAGTGGTGGCCGAGTGGGCATCATCTGCCGTCCCCCACCGAAAGTACCGCACCATGCAACGCCGCCAATTTCACCAAACCAGCCTCGTGGCTGCCCTGCTGTGCGCCACCGGCCAGCGGGCCTGGGCCCTGTCGCTGGGTGACCTTACCAATGCCGATGCCGCCAGCGGCCTCAAAGCCGCGCTGGGCCAGGGCGCCCAGGCGGCGGTCGCCCTGCTGGGGCGGCCTGACGGGTTTCTGGGCAACCCCCAGGTGCGCATCGGCCTGCCGGGCTCCCTGGACGACGCCGCCAAGGTCATGAAGTCGCTGGGCCAGGGGCGGCGCATCGACGAGCTGGTCACCTCCATCAACCGCGCCGCCGAAGCCGCCGTGCCCATGGGCAAAGACCTGCTGGTGGGCGCCGTGCAGAAGATGACGGTGACCGATGCCAAGAACATCCTGACCGGCGGCAGCACCTCGGTCACCGCCTTTTTTGCCGACAAGACGCGCACGCCGCTCTCCGAACGCTTCCTGCCCGTGGTGAACCAGGCCACCGAAAAAGTCGGCCTGACCCAGAAGTACAACGCCTTTGCGGGCAAGGCAGCGAGCTTTGGCCTGCTCAAACCCGAGGAGGCCAACCTTGCGCAGTACGTCACCGGCAAGACGCTCGACGGCCTGTACTTCATGATCGGCGAGGAAGAGCGCCGCATCCGTCAGAACCCGGCCGGTGCAGGCAGCGCCATCGCCCGCAAGGTCTTTGGTGCGCTGAGATGAAGCTCCCCCTGAGTCGCTTCGCGCCATCCCCCTCTCTCGCTGCGCGGGAGGGGGACGCACCCAGTGGCCTGGCAAAGCCAGTTCCACGGGTGCACTCGCCTCGCGCAGCGCCCGTTTCCATCGGTGGGGCGCGCGCATCGCCTGCGTGCCTTCCTGCACCCGTCCATGAACCATAACGACCCCTGCCCCTGCGGCCGTACCCAAGCCGCACCCGGCAAAAGCGCCAAGGCTGCGGCCTTGTCCTATGGGGACTGCTGCGGCCGCTACCTCGACCACTGGGACGACGCAGCCGCGCCCGACGCCGAGAGCCTCATGCGGTCACGCTACACCGCCTTTGTCCTCGAACGTGGCGACTACCTGCAGGCCACCTGGCACCCCGGCACCCGGCCAGCGGACCTCGATTTCGACCCCGGCACGAAGTGGCTGGGTCTGGAAGTGCGCAGCCACCGCAGCACGGGCGAAGACCGCGCCGAGGTGGAGTTTGTCGCGCGCTACCGCGTGGGCGGCCGCGCCGTGCGCCTGCACGAGACCAGCCGCTTCGTGCGCGAAGACGGGTGCTGGTTCTATGTGGATGGCGATATCCACTCCTGAAAATTTAATAAAAATGACCTCCAGCGCTTTACCGATAAGCGCGAGCAGCTATGAAATTTGAAGCAATCTTGTTTGACTGCGATGGTGTGCTGGTCGACAGCGAACCCATCACCAACGGCGTGCTGCGCGACATGCTCAACGAAGCGGGCTGGGCCCTGAGCGCCGACGAATGCATGCGCATCTTTATCGGCAAAACGGTGCGCAGCGAGGCCGCCCGCATCGAGGCCCACACCGGCCGCCCGCTGACCGATGCGTGGATGGCCGACTTCTATGCACGGCGCAATGCCGAGCTGGACCAGCGCCTCACGGCCATCGAACACATCCACGGAACCATCGAAAGGGTGCACGCCCACCACGGCGGGCGCATTGCCTGCGCCTCGGGTGCCGACCGGCACAAGGTCGAGATGCAGCTGGCCAAGGTGGGGCTCACGCCGTACTTTGCCGGGCGGGTGTTCAGCGGCCACGAGATGCCCGCCACCAAGCCCGCGCCCGACGTCTATCTGGCGGCGGCTGCGGCCCTGCAGGTGGCGCCCGGGCGCTGCGCCGTGGTGGAAGACACCGTTACGGGCGTGACCGCTGGCGTGGCCGCAGGCGCCACGGTATTTGCCTATGCGCCGCTGGACGATGGCGAGCCCCTGCGTGCCGCAGGCGCAGCGCAGGTGTTTCGCAGCATGGCCGAGTTGCCTGCGCTGTTGGGCTGCTGACACAGGCAAGAAGATTCCCAACAGCCCTGTAACCATGGGAGAAGCGCAATGCCGGGACAACGCATGAAGCAGTGGATGCGGCGATGCGCCGTGGTGGCGGCCCTGGCCCTGCTGGCGGGCTGCTCGTCGGTGCGGCCCTGGATCAACGAACCCCTGAAGCCCGAAGACCAGTCCATCCCCGAGCGCAAGTCCGAGCGCGACCCTACCATCCTGGTGGCCGTCACGCTCTCGGGCGGCGGCGCAAGGGCGGCCGCCTTCGGCTTTGGCGTGCTGACCGAAATGCAGGCCACGCGGTTTGACTGGAACGGGCGCCCCACCACGCTGCTCGACGCCACCGATGTGATCAGCGGCGTCTCGGGCGGCAGCATCGTGGCCGCTTACCTGGCGGCACACGGCATCGAGGGGCTGCCCCGCTTCGAGCAGGACTTTCTGCGCCAGAACTTCCAGAACAGCCTCATCACCCAAGCCCTGCGCCCCGGCAACCTGGTGGACCTGACCTCGCCCTGGTTCGGCCGCACGCACCTGCTCGCGCGGCGGCTGGACGAGCTGTATGGCGGGCGCACCTTTGGCGATGTGGCGCGGCGCCCGCGCCACCCCCAGCTGTTCATCACCGCCACCGACATGTCGTTGGGCACCGGCTTTGAATTCACGTGGGACCAGTTCGCGCTGATCTGCTCCGACCTGCGCAAGGTGCCGCTGTCGTTCGCGGTGGCGGCATCGTCCGCCGTACCGCTGCTGCTGAGCCCCGTCACCCTCAAGAACTACGCCGACCAGTGCCCCCAGTACCAGACCGTGTCCCGCGCTGCCACCCTGGCCGCGGGCGGCGACTACCGCGCGCGCCTGTACCGCGCGCATGAGTTGAGCTATCTGGACGCGCAGCGCCGCCCCTACATACACTTGGTGGATGGCGGCCTGGCTGACAACCTGGGCGTGCAGCGTCTGCTCGACCGGGCCCTGGCCGGTGGCGGACTGCGCGAAACCTTCAGCGAAGTGGGCATCCCCCCCGGCACCATCCGCAAGCTGGTGCTCGTCACCGTCAACGCCGAGCGCGACCCATCCGAGAACATCGACATGAGCGACAAGGTGCCCAACATGGCCCAGGTGGTGGACTCGCTGCTGTTTGGCACCGGCGCCCGCGCCACGCGCGAGACGCAGGAGTTCTTGCGCGACATCACCCAGCAGTGGCGCCAGTCGCTGGCGGCGGGCCCCACCGGCAGCAGCGATGCCTTTGCGCCCGGTGCCGAGGTCCATGTCATTTCCGTCAACCTGCGCGATGCCCACGACGACGTGGCGCGCCGCCGCCTGCTGCAGGTGCCCACGGCGTTCTCCATCACGTCGGAAGAAGTCACAGACCTCATCGAGGCAGGTGGCAGCGTGCTGCGCCACTCGCCGGAGTTCCGCGCACTGGTGCAGTCGCTGGCGCGGCAGGCTCCGACGACACCTTCACCCACGCCCGGACCTGCATCTACACCAGCGAAGTCCGAGTAGCCGCGTGAGCCCGGCTAGCCCCCACCTCCGCATCACGGCTTGGTGTCGGGGGCCGGGGTGGTGGGCACGTCCTGGTCTTGGGCCGCCTCCGTCTGTGCGGCCATCGCCCGCTGGTAGCCGGGTCGCTGTTGCAGCCGCTGCCAGTAGGCCTGCGTGGCCGGGCCAAATTGTTCGTTCAGCCCCAGGTGCTGCGCCAGCAGCAGCGCATACCCCACCGCCACATCCGCCGCCGTAAAGCGGCCCGCGCACAGATAGTCGCTGCGGCCGTGGGTCATCGCGGTTTCTACCGCGCGCAGCCGGGCCAGGAACCAGCGGCTGTAGTCCTCCACCACCTGCGGCAGCTTGCGCTCTGCGGTCTCAAACCGGCCATAGCGCAGCACCAGCGTCTGCGGAAAAGTCAGCGTCGCATCGCTCATGTGCAGCCAGTTCAGGTACGCGCCATACGCCGGGTGTGTGGGCGCCACATCCAGCCCCGCGTCGGGGTGCGTGGCGGCCAGGTACTGGCACATGGCCGCCGATTCGGTCATGCGCACATCGCCCTGCACCAGCAGCGGCACCGTGCCCAGCGGATTCTCGTCCAGAAACCACCGGGCCTTGGCGCGGGGCGGGAAGGGCAGCATGTGGAGCTGGTAGGGCAGTTGCAGCTCTTCGAGCATCCACAGGGGACGGAAGGAGCGGGCGCTGATGCAGTGGTGGAGGTGGAGCATGAAGGCAAGCGGCAAGCGGCAAGAGGGCGGGCGGGAGCGCTGGTCAGTGTAGTGGTGGCTGGCTGCGGACGCAGCCCCGTGGCAGCCATGCAGGGTGCAGATCGCGCCATTGGGCCACTTCCTATCACGCTGGGCTCGCTTGGCGCCGAAACTCCGCCGGCGACTGCCCCGTCCACCCCCGGAACGCCCGGATAAAACTCTTCTCGTTCTCAAACCCCGCTGCCTCCGCCACCTGCTTGATGGGCCGCTGTGTGCGGTGCAGCAGCTCCACCGCGCGGGTGCGGCGAACCTCGTCTTTCAAGCCCTGCAGCGTGGCGCCTTCTTCCTTCAACTGCCGGTGCAGCGTGCGTGGCGAGACATGCAGCAGCGCGGCCAGCGATTCGGCGCTGTGCTGGGGCAGGGCGTGGGCCGGCTGGCCGGGCAGGGGCGCGGCCAGCAGCTGGCGCACGCGCTGCACCAGCAGGCGGTCGCGGCGGTAGTGCAGCACCGTCAGGGGCAGGGCGTGCTGCAGCATCTGGCGCAGGGCCTGTTCGTCGCGGCGCAGGGGCAGGTGCAGGTAGCGGGCGTCGAAGTGAATGGCGGTGCGCGGCGCGTGGAAGGTGACGGGGCCTCGGAACAGCACGGCATACGCATCGGCGTGCGGGGGCGCATCAAAGGCAAATTCTGCGGCAATGAGCGGAATGCGCGAGTCCACCATCCAGCACGCCAGGCCATGCGCATTGCGCAGCACGGATACCAGGCAGAACTCGCGCAGCGCGCCCAGGTCGCGGGCCTCGGTGATGGCCAGGGTGGCAGTGTCGCCCTGGGTGGTGAGATGCAGGGCAATGTCGTCCGCCAGCAGGCCGTGGTGGCGGCACCAGCGGGCCAGGGCCACCTGCAGCGTGGGCGAGCTGATGCTGGCACGCGCCAGCATGCCGTAGCTGCCCCAGGGCAGGCGGCGGCTGAACCAGCCCAGGGCTTCGTCGTCCAGTTCCTGCATGGCGGCGTCGGAGATCTGCTCCATCTGCCAGGCGGTGATGCGGGCGCTGTCGTCGGGCAGCAGCTGCGGCGCAATCTGTGCCTGGGCCAGGGCACGTTCCGGGCTCAGGCCGCGCTGCTCGTACGCCAGAACAATGGCACGCACAAAGGCGATGGGCGTGGCTGCAGGTGCGATGGGCGTGGCGGCGAAGGCAGATGGTGTGGCTGGGAGACGGTGGTCGGTGGGGGCGGTGGTCTTCACGCCACAGAGTGTGCCAGCCATGGCACGATTTGCAACCATTGTGTCCACCCGCCAGGGGTTCAGGCTTCTATGCTTACGGATCGCCCGCCCGCATGTTCTTGCGGCGCAGGCCGCATGACAGAGCCGAGGAGACAAACCCGTGACGAGTGCAGCCGCAACGAACTTCGCACCGCTGGTGGACAGCCACGCCCGTGGCGCCACCGACGTTCCCCTGATCGAGCAGACCATCGGCGCCTTTTTTGCCGATATGGTGGCCCGCCAGCCCGACCGCGAGGCGCTGGTCAGCGTGCACCAGGGCCGCCGCACCACCTACGCCCAGCTGCAGACCGAGGCGCACCGGCTGGCGAGTGCGCTGCTGGGCATGGGGCTCACGCCCGGCGACCGCGTGGGCATCTGGTCGCACAACAACGCCGAATGGGTGCTGATGCAGCTGGCCACCGCGCAGGTGGGCCTGGTGCTGGTCAACATCAACCCGGCCTACCGCACGTCCGAGGTGGAATACGCGCTCAACAAGGTGGGCTGCAAGCTGCTGGTGACCATGGCGCGCTTCAAGACCAGCGACTACCTGGGCATGCTGCGCGAGCTGGCGCCCGAGTGGCAGCACCAGCAGCCCGGCCAGCTGGGCTCCGTGAAGCTGCCCCACCTGAACACCGTAGTGTGGATCGATGAGGCGGGGCAGGGCGCCGACGAACCGGGCCTGATGCGTTTTACCGACCTGCTGGCACGCGGCAACGCAGCCGACCCGCGCCTGGCGCAGATCGCAGCCACGTTGAAGGCCACCGACCCCATCAACATCCAGTTCACCAGCGGCACCACCGGCTTCCCCAAGGGCGCCACGCTCACGCACCGCAACATCCTGAACAACGGTTTCTTCATTGGCGAGTGCATGAAGCTCACGCCCGAAGACCGCCTGTGCATCCCCGTGCCGCTGTACCACTGCTTCGGCATGGTGCTGGGCAACCTGGCCTGCCTGACGCACGGTGCCACCATCGTGTACCCCAACGACGGGTTTGACCCGCTGACCGTGCTGCAGACGGTACAGGACGAGCGCTGCACCGGCCTGCACGGCGTGCCCACCATGTTCATCGCCGAGCTGGACCACCCGCGTTTTGCCGAGTTCAACCTCAGCACCCTGCGCACCGGCATCATGGCCGGCTCGCCCTGCCCCACCGAGGTGATGAAGCGCGTGGTGGAGCAGATGAACCTGCGCGAGATCACCATTGCCTACGGCATGACCGAGACCAGCCCCGTGAGCTGCCAGAGCAGCACCGACACGCCGCTGGACAAGCGCGTCTCCACCGTGGGCCAGGTGCAGCCGCACCTGGAGATCAAGATCGTGGACCCCGACAGTGGGGCGGTGGTGCCCATCGGCCAGCGGGGCGAGTTCTGCACCAAAGGCTATTCCGTCATGCACGGCTACTGGGGCGACCCGGCCAAGACCCGCGAGGCGATTGACGAAGGCGGCTGGATGCACACCGGTGACCTCGCCACCATGGACGCCGAGGGCTACGTGAACATCGTTGGCCGCATCAAGGACATGGTGATCCGTGGCGGCGAGAACATCTACCCGCGCGAGATTGAAGAGTTTTTGTACCGGCACCCGCAGGTGCAGGACGTGCAGGTGGTGGGCGTGCCCGACCAGAAATACGGCGAGGAACTCTGCGCCTGGATCATTGCCAAGCCCGGCACCCAGCCCACCGAGGACGACATCCGCGTCTTCTGCAAGGGCCAGATCGCGCACTACAAGGTGCCGCGCTACATCCGCTTTGTCACCAGCTTTCCGATGACGGTGACGGGCAAGATCCAGAAGTTCAAGATCCGCGACGAGATGAAGGATCTGCTGGGCCTGGAAGAACAAAAGACTGCTTGAAGAGCCACACCGTATGACCATTCTCGACACCCAACTCAATGCCCGCTCGGCGGACTTTCTGGCCAACGCCGCCGCCATGCGAACACTGGTGGATGACCTGCGCGCCCAGCTCGACAAGGTCGCCCAGGGCGGCGGCGAAGCGGCCCGCGCCAAGCACACCGCGCGCGGCAAGCTGCTGCCGCGCGAACGCGTGCAGATGCTGCTGGACCCGGGCACGCCGTTCCTCGAACTGGCGCCGCTGGCCGCGCTCAACATGTACAACAACGACGCGCCCAGCGCGGGGCTCATCGCGGGCGTTGGCCGCGTGAGCGGCGTGGACTGCATGATCGTGTGCAACGACGCCACGGTGAAGGGCGGCACCTACTACCCGCTCACCGTCAAGAAGCACCTGCGTGCACAAGAGGTGGCGCAGCAGAACCACCTGCCGTGCATTTACCTGGTGGACTCGGGCGGCGCCAACCTGCCCAACCAGGACGAGGTTTTTCCTGATCGCGACCACTTCGGCCGCATCTTCTTCAACCAGGCCAACATGAGCGCCATGGGCATTTCGCAGATCGCCGTGGTCATGGGATCGTGCACGGCGGGCGGCGCCTACGTGCCGGCCATGAGTGACGAGTCCATCATCGTCAAGAACCAGGGAACCATCTTTTTGGGTGGCCCGCCGCTGGTCAAGGCCGCGACGGGCGAGGTCGTGACGGCCGAAGACCTGGGCGGCGGTGACGTGCACACCCGCCTGTCGGGTGTGGCCGACCACCTGGCGCAGAACGATATGCACGCGCTCCAACTGGCACGCAATGCAGTGCGCAATTTGAATAAAAACAAGCCGCAGGCGCCCGCAGATCATGCGCCGGTAGCTCCTAAATTCGCAGCAGACGAGCTGTACGGCGTGATCCCCGTGGACACGCGCAAGCCGTTTGACGTGCGCGAGATCATTGCGCGCATCGTGGACGGCAGCGAGTTCGACGAGTTCAAGGCACGCTACGGCACCACGCTGGTCACGGGCTTTGCGCGCATCGAGGGAATGATAGTCGGCATCATCGCCAACAACGGCATCCTGTTCAGCGAGTCGGCGCTCAAGGGCGCGCACTTCATCGAGCTGTGCTGCCAGCGCAAGATCCCGCTGGTGTTCCTGCAGAACATCACCGGCTTCATGGTGGGCCGCAAGTACGAGAACGAAGGCATCGCCCGCAACGGCGCCAAGATGGTCACGGCCGTGGCCACGGCCAGCGTGCCCAAGTTCACCATCATCATCGGCGGCAGTTTTGGCGCGGGCAATTACGGCATGTGCGGTCGTGCCTACTCGCCGCGCTTCTTGTGGATGTGGCCCAATGCGCGCATCAGCGTGATGGGCGGCGACCAGGCTGCGGGCGTGCTGGCCACGGTCAAGCGCGACGGCATCGAAGGCAAGGGCGGCCAGTGGAGCATGGAGGAAGAAGAAGCCTTCAAGGCCCCCATCCGCCGCCAGTACGAAGACCAGGGCCACCCCTACTACGCCACCGCCCGCCTGTGGGACGACGGCGTGATCGACCCCGCCGATACGCGCCGCGTGCTGGCGCTGGGCCTGGCGGCCACGCGCAATGCGCCCATCGAAGACACCAAGTTCGGCCTGTTCCGCATGTAACCCGACAGGGAGCCGTCATGGACGCTGTTGCCCACTTCACCCAGTTCGCGCGCTACAACGTGTGGGCCACGGCGCGCCTGCTTGATGCAGTGCGGGCGCTGCCGGAAGAGGACTACCGGCGCGATGTGGGTTTGTTCTTCCACAGCATCCACGGCACGCTCAACCACCTGCTGGTGGGCGAACACCATCTGTGGTTCGTGCGCTTTGCCGACGGCATTTCGCCCAAGGTGGCGCTGGACGCCGAGTTGGAATCTGACCGTGTGCGGCTGGATGCCCGGCTGCGCGAAGGCGCGGCCCGCTGGGCACCGCTGATAGCCTCGTTCAAGCCGGACCGCTGGAGCGGCACGCTCGACTACACCACCATGCGCGGCACAGCGGCATCGCTGCCGTTTGCGGCCACGCTGGCGCACGTGTTCAACCACGGCACCCACCACCGGGGCCAGATCACCGCAGCATTGACCGCCCTGGGCCAGCCCAGCCCCGAGCTGGACCTTGTCTACTTCCTGCAAAACCCGTCCACGCCATGAGCCAGAACCTGTCCATCACCCAAACCGGCGCCGTGGCGCGCATCACGCTCACGCAGCCCGAAATCCGCAACGCCTTCAGCGATGAGGTCATTGCCGAGATCACCGCCGCCTTCACCGATGTGGGTGGGCGTGCCGATGTGCGCGCCGTGGTGCTGGCTGCGGAAGGCCCGGCCTTCTGCGCCGGTGCCAACCTCAACTGGATGCGCCGCATGGCCGACTACACGCGCGACGAGAACATCGCCGACGCGGGAAAGCTGGCCGAGATGCTGCGGGTGATCTACGAGTGCCCCAAGCCCACGGTGGCACGCGTGCAGGGCGATGTATATGCAGGCGGCATGGGCTTGGTGGCCGCGTGCGACATGGCCGTGGCCGTGGACACGGCGGGCTTTTGCCTCAGCGAGGTGAAGCTGGGGCTTATCCCCGCCACCATCAGCCCCTATGTGATCCGTGCCATGGGCGCACGCGCTGCGCACCGCTACTTCCTCACGGCCGAACGTTTTGGCGCGGCCGAAGCCTTGCGCATTGGCTTTGTGCACGAGGTCGTGGCCGCTGACCAGCTCGACGCCAAGGTGGACGAACTGCTCAAGGCCCTGACCAGCGCCAGCCCCAACGCTGTGCGCGTCTGCAAGAAGCTGGTGATGGATGTGGCAGAGCGGGAGATCAACGCGGGCCTCATCGCCGCCACGGTGCAGGGCATTGCCGACATCCGTGCCAGCGACGAGGGCAAGGAAGGTGTGCAGTCGTTCCTGAACAAGCGCAAGCCCAACTGGCTGAGCTGATCGCTACTTAACGGCCATGGACACACTCTGGTTCAACATCGTGCAGTGGCTCCACACGCTTGGGCTGCATGTGGATGGCGGCACCGCGCGCGCAGTGGGCGACGCGGCAGCCACGGCAACTGCGAAGCTCGACATGCCCAGCCTGCTGGCGCTGGCCGCCGCACTGGGCTGGGCCAGCGGCTTTCGGTTGTATGCCGTGGTGTTCCTGGTCGGCATGATGGGGGTGCTGGGCTGGATGCCGCTGCCCCCCAGCCTGGCCATGCTGCAGCACCCGCTGGTGCTGATGGTCAGCGGCTTCATGCTGATGGTGGAGTTTTTTGCCGACAAGGTGCCCTGGGTTGACAGCGCCTGGGATGCCGTGCACGCCTTCATTCGCGTGCCTGCGGGCGCCGCCTTGGCCTATGGCGTGTTTGGCGCCGACAACGCCACCATGGCCGTGGTGGCGGGGCTACTGGGTGGATCGCTTTCGGCCACGGCACTGGCCACCAAGATGACCACACGGGGGGCGGTGAACACCTCGCCCGAGCCGTTTTCCAACTGGGGTCTGTCGTTCTTGGAAGACGGCCTGGTGGTGGCCGTGGTGTGGCTGGCCACACAGCACCCAGTGGCGTTTGGTGTTGCGTTGGTCGTAATGGTGGTGGTGTCGGTACTGCTGCTCGTGGTGCTGTTCAAGTTTCTGCGCGCCGTGGTGCGGCGCTTGTCTTCATTCTTTTCTGGTTCTGCCAAGGTGGCTTAAAAATGTTCAACAAGATACTCATCGCAAATCGAGGCGAGATCGCTTGCCGTGTGGCCGCGACCGCCAAGCGCCTGGGCGTGAAGACCGTCGCCGTGTATTCCGATGCCGACGCCAACGCCAAACACGTCGCCGTGTGCGACGAGGCCGTGCACATTGGGGGCAGCGCGCCCAAGGACAGCTACCTGCGCTGGGAGCGCATCATCGACGCCGCCAAGGCCACGGGCGCGCAGGCCATCCACCCGGGCTACGGTTTCTTGAGCGAGAACGAAGACTTTGCCAAGGCCTGTGCCGACGCAGGCCTTGTCTTCATCGGCCCCCCCGCCAGCGCCATCAATGCCATGGGGCTGAAGGCCGAGTCCAAGCGCCTGATGGAGCAGGCCCAGGTGCCCCTGGTGCCCGGCTACCACGGCGCTGACCAGGACCCGGCACTGCTGCAACGCGAGGCGGACCGCATTGGCTACCCGGTGCTCATCAAGGCCAGCGCGGGCGGCGGTGGCAAGGGCATGCGCGCCGTGGACAAGGCCGAGGATTTTGCGGCGGCGCTCGACTCCTGCAAGCGCGAGGCCATCAACAGCTTTGGCGACGACGCGGTGCTGGTGGAGAAATACGTGCAGCGCCCCCGCCACATCGAGATCCAGGTGTTTGGCGACACGCACGGCAACTGCGTGTACCTGTTTGAGCGCGACTGTTCGGTGCAGCGCCGCCACCAGAAGGTGCTGGAAGAAGCGCCCGCCCCCGGCATGACGCCGGAGCTGCGCGCCCGCATGGGCGAGGCTGCCGTGGCCGCCGCCAAGGCTGTGAACTACGTAGGCGCGGGCACGGTGGAGTTCATCGTCGAGCAGCCCGGTGGCTACGACGCGCCCGAGCAGATGAAGTTCTACTTCATGGAGATGAACACCCGCCTGCAGGTCGAGCACCCCGTGACCGAGGCCATCACGGGTCTCGACCTGGTGGAGTGGCAACTGCGTGTGGCGTCTGGCGAGCCCTTGCCACAGAAGCAGGAAGACCTCCGTATCCAAGGTCACGCCATCGAGGCGCGCATCTGCGCCGAGAACCCCGACAACAACTTCCTGCCTGCCACCGGCGCGCTCAACGTGTATGCGTTGCCCGAGTGCGTGACCTTCGAACGGGGCGCGGTGCGCGTGGATTCCGGCGTGCGCCAAGGCGATGCGATCAGCCCGTTCTACGACTCCATGGTGGCCAAGCTCATCGTGCACGGCGACACGCGTGCGCAAGCCCTGGCCCGGCTCGATGAAGCGCTGGCGCAGACCCACATCGTGGGCCTGGCCACTAACGTGCAGTTCCTGCGCCGCGTGGCTCGCACCGAGGCATTTGCCAGCGCCAAGCTGGACACCGCGCTGATTCCGCGCGAGCAGGCGGTGCTGTTCCACCAGGAAAGCGTGGGCCTGCCGCTGGCCGCTGCGGCGGCCGTGGCCCAGACCCTGCTGCGCGAGCGCGCCAGCGAGGGCGTGGACCCCTTCAGCCGCCGCGATGGTTTCCACACCCATGGCGTGGTGCAGCGCCGGTTTGAGTTCGAGTTTGGTGGCGAGCACGCCAAGGCGCTGCTGACCTACGAGCGTGGTGGCAGCCTGCATCTGGCCGTCGGCGAGGGCGATGCCGCAGTGGCCGGGCCGTTGGTGTTCGGCGCTGTGGGGCAGGGCATCGAATTGCAGTTTGCAGGTCAGCGCACGCGTGCGGCTGTGTATGCCCAGGGCGAGGTGGACCACGTATTCACCCCGCTGGGCGCCACGCAGATCACTGCCATCGACCTGCTGGCCCACGCGGGCGAGGCTGCGGCCGAAGGCGGGCGCCTCACAGCCCCGATGCCTGGCAAGGTGGTGTCGTTTGCCGTGAAGGCGGGCGACGCGGTAACCAAGGGCCAACCGCTGGCAGTGATGGAAGCCATGAAGATGGAACACACCATTGCTGCCCCTGCGGATGGTGTGGTGCAGGAGCTGCTGTATGCGCCGGGCGACCAGGTGACCGAGGGGGCAGAACTGCTCAAGCTGGTAGCCGTCGACAAGGCCTGAGCCCACGCAGTGTCCCGAGTCGTCTGCAGGTGACAGCGCAGGGGGCCCAATGCGGCTACGCTTGGGCCCCATGAAAATCACCTTTTGCTGTACCGACACCAAGGCCGAACCCTGGCTGCAGGGCCTGGCCGCCGCGCTGCCCGGCGCTGACATTTCCGTGTGGCAACCCGGCGCCCCGCAGGCCGACTACGCCGTGGTCTGGGCACCACCCCAGCAGTTCATGGACGAACAGCCAGCGCTCAAAGCCCTGTTCAACATTGGCGCGGGGGTGGATGCCCTCCTCAAGCTGCGCCTGCCTCCCAAGGCCCTGGTGGTGCGCCTGGACGACGCGGGCATGGCCGTGCAGATGGCCGAATATGTATGCCACGCGGTCATCCGCCACTTCCGCGAGTTTGACGGCTATGAGGCCGACACCCAGGCGGGCCGCTGGGGCTACCGCAAGCCGCGCCTGCGCAGCGACTACCCCATCGGCGTGATGGGCCTGGGCGTGCTGGGCGAGCGGGTTGCCAAGGCGCTGGCGTTGTTTGACTTTCCCATCAACGGCTGGAGCCGCAGCCCCAAGGCCATCGACGGCGTGCGCGGCTTTGCGGGCGCAGACCAATTCAATGATTTTCTGGCCGCGAGCCGCGTGCTGGTCAACCTGCTGCCCCTCACGCCCGATACGACCAACGTCATCAACAAGGGCACGCTCGCTCGCCTGCAGCCGGGTGCCTACGTGATCAATGTGGCGCGCGGCGCGCACCTGGTGGACGAAGACCTGGTGGCCGCCATCGACAGCGGCCACGTGGCAGGCGCCACGCTCGATGTGTTCCGCACCGAGCCGTTGCCCGCAGGCCATGCGTTCTGGACGCACCCCCGGATCACCGTCACGCCTCACACCTCGGCGCGCACGCTGCGCGACGAGAGCATTGCCCAGATCGCGCGCAAGATGGTGGCGCTGGAGCGCGGCGAGGCCGTGGCAGGCATTGTGAACCCGGCGCGCGGCTACTGAGGCCGCCGGTCCACGCGCTTGCCAGCGTGGAGAATGGCAGGCATGAGCACCTCCACGTTCCGTCGTTTCTTTGGCCTTTTGGGCTGGATCCTGCTGGTGCCCAGCGCCTTGACCGCGCTGGGCGCGGCGTGGTTGTTGGCCTCTGGCATGAACATGCTGGGCGACACACACACCGCCAGGGGCCGGGTGGTTGCGCATGAAGAAATCATGACGGGCGCGACCCACCGCCGGGGGCTTGCCAAGAAAAGCATTGTGGAGTTTGCGGCGGGCGATGGGCGAAGATTCCGGTTCACAGACTCGGTCGCACGCCAGCAGCAGGCCATCCACGAGGTGGGTGAGACCGTCTCGGTGCGCTACTCCGCCCAAGACCCGTCGCAGGCCGAAATCAGCAGCTCCACCGCCGTGAAGATCGTGACCGGTACGGTGATGCTGCTGTCCAGTGCCATCGGTATGGCAGTGGGCTGGCTGTTGCTGCGCTTGCGACCCAGGTCTGTCGCATAGCCCTCTGTGCACGGGCACAGAGGGTGTGCCTTTTCAATCCACCGTCACGCCGGCATCGCGCACCAGCTTGCCTAGGCGCTGCGCGTCGGCCTTGATGAGCGCCCCGAAATCTGCCGCCGTGCCCCCCACCGCAGGCGTGCCAATGGCTTCCCATTTGGCGCGGAAGGCGGGTTCCTTGAAGATCGCATTCACCGTGGCGTTGAGCTTGTCGATGGTGGCCTGGGGTGTGCCAGCGCGCACCGCAATGCCATGCCAGCCGGTGATCTGGTAGCCCGCAATGCCAGCCTCCGCCATGGTGGGCACATTGGGCAGCACCTTGGCGCGTTCGGTGGATGTGACGGCCAGCGGGATGAGCTTGCCCGCCTGAATGTGGGGCAGGGAGCTACCGACGATGTCAAACATCACGTTCACCTGTCCGCCGATCAGGTCATTGAGCGCGGGGCCAGCACCCCGGTAGGGGATGTGCCCCATCTTTACGCCCGCAGTGGTGTTGAACAGCTCGCCCGCAAGGTGCTGCGGGGTGCCGTTGCCGGCCGACGCGTAGTTCAGCACCGGCTTGCCGGCCTTGGCCATGGCCAGGAACTCGGCAAACGTCTTGACGCCCAGCGAGGGATGCACTTCCAGCACCAGCGGGAATGCCGACAGCTGGATCACCGGCGCCAGATCGGTCAGCGGGTTGAACGGCATGCTGGCGTACAGCGAGGGGTTGACCGCCATCGGGCCGCTGGCCGCCAGCAGCAGCGTGTGGCCGTCCGCTGGCGCCTGCTTGGCCACCTCGGCGCTGCCGGTGTTGCCACCGGCGCCGCCCTTGTTGTCCACCACCACGGTCACGCCCAGGCGGCTTTGCAGCTCGGGTTGCAGCATGCGGGCCATCAGGTCGGTGGGGCCACCGGGCGGGTAGGGCACCACAAAGCGGATGGTCTTGGTAGGGAAGGCGGTGGCCGCCGTCTGCGCTGCTGCGTGACCTGCGATGCCCAGGGCCAGGGGCACGGCAAGGGCTGCGTGCAGCACGGCGCGCCGGGCGGTGCGAGGCGTGGACGAGTAAAGATGGCGGTGGTGCATGTCTGTCTCCTGTGGGGATGGATAAAGCCCGTCTGCTGCGGGTTGATGTCAATGGATAGGGGGCGCGATGGAGCGGTGCCGATCAGCCTGCGCCAAAGCGCTGCCGGATGTCGGCGGCGGTGGCCAGCGGGCGGCCCAGCGCGGCGGCGGCTTCGACGGCCTGGCGCACCAGCGCGGTGTTGTCGGGGGCCACGCTGCCGTCCTTGCACAGCAGGTTGTTTTCAAACCCCACGCGGGCGTGGCCGCCAAACACGGCAGCGGCAGCCACGCAGGCGTTCTCTGCCGCCCCGAAGGCGCACACGGCCCAGGGCTCGTTGCCGTCATGGGCGTTCAGAAAAGGCAGCAGGTCGCGCGGGCTGGAGGTCTGGCCCGCGCTGTAGCGGCCCAGCACAAACAGCAGGAACCACGGCGCATCGGGCACCACGCCACTGGCGCGCAGTGCCTGCCAGCGGCGCAGGTCTGCTACGTCATACAGGATGACCTGCACCATGGTGTGGCGCTGGGCTAGGCCAGTGAAGAAGCGCTGCAGTCCGGCTTCGCCGATCTCGGGCTTGTCCACTTCGCGCAGTCCGATGGACACGGCCTCGGGTTGCAGCGCCTCCACCATGGCGATCTGCGCCGGGGCCTGGTACACGCCTGCGGCTTCGCTGGTGATCTGGATGACCATCGCGTCGCCCACGGCCTGGCGCACCACGCGCTGGGCCTCGCGGTAGCCCTCCACGTCGAGGCTGTGGCGGCCTTGCGCTTCGCGGATGTGCATGTGCAGCATGGCCGCTCCCGCGTCCAGGCAGGCCTTGGCCGTGGTGGCCAGCGTGGCGGGTGTGATGGGCACGGCCGGGTGATCGGTGGGCTGCTTGTAGGCGCCGTTGGGCGCCACGGTCACGATCAGCGGGTCGGCCCACTGGCTGGCAATGGTGGGTGATGCGGGCGATGCACTCATGCGCGGGCTCCGGTGGTCGATGGGGTGTCTGTCGATGATGTGTCGGTGGGGGGGCTCGATGGTGGGCAACTCGCTGGCAAGCAAGGCCAGGCCCTGGCGCAGCAGCGTGTCGTAGCGCGCGCGCTCGGCCTGCTTGCGGTCTTCGGGCCAGTCGAAAAAGCCCTTGCCGGTCTTCATGCCGAGCTGGCCCTGGGCCACCTTGTCGCGCAGGGCCTGGGCGGGGATGTCGGTGTTCGAGAGCGTGGGGTACATGGTGGCTGCGGCGGCGGTGTGCACCTCGATGCCTGCGTGGTCGCGCTGCAGCACCGGCCCGGCCGCCAGAAAGCGGAAGCCGAAGCCAAAGCGCACGGCGGCGTCCACGTCTTCGGGCGAGGCAATGCCTTCGTCGATGAGCGCAAACGCCTCGCGCGAGAGCGCGTGCTGCATGCGGTTGGCCAGAAAGCCGGGCTTGTCCTTCTTGACCAGCACCGGCACGCTGCCGCAGCCGCGCATGAAGGCGTGCAGCCAGGTACCCAGTGCGGGGTCGCTGCGCTCGCCTAGCACCACCTCCACCAGCGGCACCAGGTGGGCGGGCATGAAGAAGTGCAGGCCCAGCATGCGCTGTGCCGTAGCCAGCCCCTGGGCAATGGCGCTGATGGGAAAACCCGAGCTGTTGCTGGCCAATACGGCCTGGGCGGGGGCCACGGCTTCCAGCTCGGCAAACAGGTGTTGCTTGGCCGCCAGTTGCTCGGTGATGCATTCGACCACCAGCACCACGCCGCTCCAGTCCACATCCTGCAGGCTGGCGCACACCTGCACCGGGCCGGCGTGGGTGGCCTGGCCGGCAGCGGCCAGCTCCTGCGCAATGTGGGGCAGCAAGTGGTCGCGTCGTGCGGCGTGGGGGTCCACCACCGTGACCTGCGCGCCGCCCCGGGCCAGGACCACAGCCACGTCGGCCCCCATGGTGCCTCCGCCTACCACCACGGTGCGCGCGTTGCGCGGCGAACTGTTCTCCATCGTGTCTCCTCGTTGCTCTTAACCTGCTCAAGCGGTGTGCTTGCATTGAATTCAGTCTAGGGGGCTCGCATTGCGCGGTCCAGACGTCTTTTTCGATAGACTGATCGGCTATGAAGATCAATTGGTCTGCCCGCGAGGTGGATGTGTTCCTCTCCCTGGCCGAGACGCTGAGCTTTCGGCGCACGGCCTTGCAGATGCACCTGTCGCAGTCGGCGGTGTCGGGCACGGTGGCGCGGCTGGAGGAGATGCTGGATGTGCGCCTGTTCGAGCGCACCACGCGCACGGTGCAGCTCACGCTGGCGGGCGAGGTGTTTGCGGAGCAGGCGCGGTTTCTGCGCCACCAGATGGAGGAGACTGTGCGCCGCGTGCAGGAGGTGGCGCAGCTGCAGGTGGGCCGCATTGCGCTGGCGGCGCTGCCGTCGTTGGCCGCCGGGGCCGTGCCGCGCGCGTTTGCCCGGTTTGCTGTGCAGCATCCGGGCGTGCAGCTGGAGCTGTTTGACAGCCTGGCCGGCCCGGCGTTTGACATGGTGCGCGCCGGGCGCGTGGACTTTGCACTCACCGCTGCCAACCCCGCCTATGCCGACCTGGACTACACCCCGCTGGTGTCCGACCGCTTTGTGCTGTTGATGGGGCGCACGCACCCGCTGGCCCGAGGGCGCAGCGCCATTGCCTGGGCGGATGTGGCCGAGCTGCCGCACATCTCCATGCCCGCAGGTACCAGCGTGCGGCAGTATGCGGAAGAAGCCTTGCTGACCCACCGCATCCGTTTTGCGCCGCGCTATGAGGTGGAACACCTGGCCACCATCGCGGCCATGGTGGCTGCGGGGCTGGGCGTGAGCGCGCTGCCCGAACTGGCCGCCCAGGTGGTGCGCAGGCCCGAGGTGGTCACGCGAGCGCTCAAGGCGCCCGTGCTGCACCGGCCCATCGGGCTGATCACGCTCCGGGGGCGGCCGCTGTCGCTGGCGGCGCAGGCCATGGTGGCCCTGCTGCGGCAGGAGGTCGAGGGTGATCACACTCGGGCTGGCTGATGGCGCGTCCGGCGAATGGTCTGGCACGATATGGGGTGGCCCTGTGGAGGCGCAGGCGAGACAATGGCGGATTCGTTGATCCACCCTTGGTAGCCCCATGAGCATTCCCTCCCGCGTCCGCCTCATCGACGTTGGCCCCCGCGACGGCCTGCAGAACGAAAAGACCCCAGTCCCAGCCGCCGTCAAGATCGAGCTGGTGCACCGCCTGCAGCAAGCGGGCCTGAAAGAGATCGAAGTCACCAGCTACGTCAGTCCCAAGTGGGTGCCGCAGATGGCCGACAACCATGAGGTGATGGCCGGTATCACCCGCCAGAGCGGCGTCGCGTATTCGGTGCTCACGCCCAACCTCAAGGGCTTTGAGGCTGCCGTGCTGGACAAACCCGACGAGATCGTTGTCTTCGGCTCGGCCAGCGAGGCCTTCAGCCAGCGCAACATCAACTGCAGCATTGCCGAGAGCATTGAGCGTTTTGCGCCCGTTGTAGAGGCGGCATTGGCCGCCGGCATCCGTGTGCGCGGCGCCATGAGCTGCACCGTGGGCTGCCCGTACGAAGGCGACATTGCCCCTGAGCGTGTGGCGTACCTCGCGGGCCTGCTCAAGGGCATTGGCGTGCAGCGTGTGGACGTGGCTGACACCATCGGCGTGGGCACACCGCGCAAGGTGCAGAAGGCGCTGGAGGCCACGTTGCAGCACTTCGGCATCGACGACGTGTCGGGCCACTTTCATGACACCTACGGGCAGGCGCTGTCCAACACGCTGGCCGCGCTGGAGCTGGGCGTGTGGAACTTCCAGTCGTCCGTGGCCGGGCTGGGCGGCTGCCCCTATGCCAAGGGAGCCACCGGCAATGTGGCCACCGAAGACGTGGTGTACATGCTGCAGGGCATGGGCATCGAGACGGGCATCGACCTCGACAAGCTCATCGACGCGGGCGCGTACATCAGCGATTTCCTGGGCCGCAAGCCCAACTCCCGCGCTTCCAACGCGCTGTTGACCAAACGTGCGGGGTAATAGGCCACTGCCGCTGAGACGCTGACGCATCTCAGCGGCCTCGCTCCCTGTGCGGAAGGGGCGCGCCCGCTGGTCCGGCAGGGCCCGTGCAGCGGGCGCGTCGGCCGGGGCTGGCACCATGCGGTCAAAATACCCGGGACGATTGTGATTTCGGAGTAAGAAACGATGTGTGGAGCTGAACTGAAAAACCTGCCCGAAGGTGTGCAGCGCGTGGCTGCAGCGCTGGAATCCCTGGGCCACCCCCACCGGCCGCAGATGCTGGACGACGCAGCGCGCACCGCGCAGCAGGCGGCCGATGCGCTGGGCATTGCCGTCGGGCAGATTGCCAAGAGCATCATCTTTCGCCGCAAGAGCGACGATGTGGCCGTGCTGGTGGTCACCTCGGGCGACCGGCGGGTGGACGAGAAAAAGGTGGAGGCCCACGTGGGCGGCAAGATCGGCCGCGCCGATGCCGACTTCGTGAAAAGCCGCACGGGCTTTTCCATCGGCGGTGTGTCGCCCGTGGCGCACGCCACGCCGCCCGTCACGCTGATCGACCAGGACCTGCTGCGCTTTGAGGTGGTGTGGGCGGCGGCGGGGCATCCGCATGGTGTGTTTGCGCTGCACCCCAGCGATCTTCAGCGGCTGACGGGTGCACCCGTGGTGGATGTGGTGCAGGTGGTTGCACCTGAGTCTGCGGCATGAGTGCTATTGAATTACTAGCTGTTCGCGCTTTGCAGATAAGCGCTGACGGTCATTTTGATGCTGAAAACACCGAGGCCGTGCCCTCGCCCTGCATCTCGGTCTGCCGTATGTCACCCGACCGCAGCCACTGCGAGGGCTGCTTTCGCTCCCTCGACGAGATCCGCATCTGGTCGCGTGCCGACTCGCACCTGCGGCGGGGCATCTGGCGGCAGCTGCTGGACCGGGCGGGCATTGCCGTGCCGGTGCAGCCAGAAAGCGCAGAAGGCTGAGCCATGAAACACATCACGTTCTACCTCGACTTCATTTCGCCTTACGCCTGGCTGGCCTTTGAGCGCCTGCCCGAGGCGCTGGTGGACCTGAGCTACAGCGTCGAATACCGCCCGGTGCTGCTGGGAGCTTTGCTGCAGCAGCACGCCAACCCGGGGCCCGCGGGCATTGCGCCCAAGCGCGCCTGGACCTACCGCCACGTGACCTGGCTGGGCCACGCGCAGGGCACGCCGCTGCAGATGCCAGCACGCCACCCGTTCAACCCGCTGCCCTTGCTGCGCCAGGCGCTGGCCTGCAGCTACGACGGTTGCATCAACCGCTATGTGGCGGGCACCGTGCTGCGCCATGTGTGGCAGGGCGGGCACGACGCGCTGGACGCCGAGCGCCTTGCCGCGCTGGCGGCCGATCTGGCCGAGCAAATCCGCCCCGGGCATGACGCGAACAGCGAAGGCCCCAAGGCGCTGCTGCGCGCCAACACCGAGGCCGCGCAGGCGGCGGGTGTGTTTGGTGTGCCTGCGTTTGTGGTGGACGGCAAGGTTTTCTGGGGGCTCGACAGCCTGCCCATGCTGCGCGCCTACCTGGAGGGCGATGACTGGTTTGATGGCCCGGGCTGGAATGCTGTCAGCCAGCTCCCATCGGGTTTACCCGCGAAGCCCTGAGCTGTTTCCGGATGCTGAAAGAGGTGCTGCGGGTTTCTCCCTAAGTTGTCAGAGAGCGGTCAGTTTGATGAAAGCTCTTGTTGGTTTCGCGTCAGAGCGTGGTCAGTGCCATCTCCAAGAATGCGTACAGCCCGCCGCAGTGCGGTCTGCACAACCAATAGGAGACTAGACACCATGGCAACCATCCATCCCGCACCGCGGCCGATGTCGCCCGAAGAGCGCAAGGTTATCTTCGCTTCGTCGCTCGGCACCGTTTTTGAGTGGTACGACTTTTACCTGTACGGCTCGCTCGCAGCCATCATCGCCAAGCAGTTTTTCAGCGGACTGGATGCGGGCTCTGCCTTCATCTTCGCGCTGCTGGCGTTTGCTGCGGGCTTCATCGTCCGGCCATTTGGCGCCATCTTCTTCGGCCGCCTGGGCGACATGATCGGCCGCAAGTACACGTTCTTGGTCACCATCCTGATCATGGGCCTGTCCACCTTCATCGTGGGTATCTTGCCGACCTATGCCTCCATCGGTGTGGCGGCCCCCGTCATCCTGATCATCCTGCGCTTGCTGCAAGGCCTGGCGCTGGGTGGTGAGTACGGCGGCGCAGCCACCTATGTGGCCGAGCATGCTCCGCACGGCAAACGCGGCGCCTACACCGCCTGGATCCAGACCACGGCCACGCTGGGTCTATTCCTGTCGCTGATGGTGATTCTGGGCACCCGCACCGTGCTGGGCGAAGAAGCCTTTGGTGACTGGGGCTGGCGCATCCCGTTCATCGTGTCGATCCTGCTGCTGGCCATCTCGGTCTGGATCCGTCTGTCGATGAACGAATCGCCTGCCTTCCAGAAGATGAAGGCCGAGGGCAAGACCTCCAAGGCCCCACTGACCGAGTCCTTCGGCCAATGGAAGAACCTGAAGATCGTGATCCTGGCACTGGTAGGCTTGACCGCCGGCCAGGCCGTGGTGTGGTACTCGGGCCAGTTCTATGCGCTGTTCTTCCTGACACAAGCCCTGAAGGTTGATGGCGCCACCGCCAACATCTTTGTGGCCGTCTCGCTGCTGATCGGCACGCCGTTCTTCATCGTGTTCGGTTCGCTGTCGGACAAGATCGGCCGCAAGCCCATCATCCTGGCAGGCTGTCTGCTGGCCGCGCTGACCTACTTCCCTGTGTTTGGCGCACTGACCAAGGCGGCCAACCCCGCCCTGGCTGAAGCCCAGGCCAAGAACCAGGTGATCGTTACGGCAGACCCCAAGGAATGCTCGTTCCAGTTCAACCCCACCGGCACTTCCAAGTTCACCAGCTCGTGCGACATCGCCAAGCAGGTGCTGGCTGGCGCTTCGGTGAGCTACGAGAACGCTGTGGGCGCCGCCGGCACCCCCGCCTCCATCAAGATCGGTGAAACCGTCATCGCCTCGTACACCAGCAAGGGCCTGCCCGCTGACGAAGCCAAGAAGAAAGATGGCGAGTTCAAGAAGGCTGTGGCCGATGCGCTGAAGGCTGCGGGCTACCCCACCAAGGCAGATCCTGCCCGCATCGACAAGGTCATGGTCACCGTGATTCTGACCTACCTGGTGCTGCTGGTGACCATGGTGTACGGCCCCATTGCAGCCATGCTGGTCGAAATGTTCCCCACCCGCATCCGCTACACGTCGATGTCCCTGCCGTACCACATCGGTAACGGCTGGTTCGGCGGTCTGCTGCCCACCACGGCGTTCGCCATCGTGGCCCAGACCGGCAACATGTACAACGGCCTGTGGTACCCCATCATCATTGCCGGTGCCACGGTGGTGATCGGTGGCCTGTTCATCAAGGAAACCAAGGACGTGGACATCTACGCCAACGACTGATCGGTTCTGACCGGTGTACAGGGCCCGCCCCGCAAGGGTCGGGCCCTGTGTTCCATCAAGGGGCTTGTCCGCGCACCAGTACAACCCATAACCCTGCGCGCCAGCCAGGCCCCTTGATTGAACAAACCCATCCCAGGAGATATTGATATGTGGAAGATTGTTGTTGGCTTCGTCTTGTTTGCTGCGTTGTCGATGTACGTGATCATCACGGCGGGCGACAAGGCCGACATGGGTGGTGAAAAACACGGCGCAGATGCCGTGCATGCGCCCGAACCCGCTGCCAGTGCACCCGCAGCGGCGCCTGCGTCGGCACCAGCATCTGCGGCCAGCGCGCAGTAAGCTGCCGGGCCTCATCCCGAGCCCATCAAAAAAAGCCTGCAGCCGAAAGGCCGCAGGCTTTTGTTTTGTGCGGTGCCGTCACGGTGGGCCGCACACTCCACACCCCTATCGCTCCTGGCGTGGCGCAGGGCAAAAGCCCGCGCAGCGCCTCAGTTTCTTAGGGTGTCATCGCTTGAAGCGCCCGTCACTCCCGATGATGGAAAGGTCGGCGAACACCAGACCGCTGTGGTCCGTGGGGCCGTAGCTCAGCTCCACGCCACCCAGGTCCCACTTCTTGATGCTCTCCAGGCCTGTGTGCAGCTTGGCGCGGTCCGGCTTGGGGCCCGCGCGTTTGATACCTTCCAGCAGCACCTTGGCGCTGACGAAGCCCTCCACCATCGCGGGCGTGAGATCGGAAATGTTCTTGGCGCGGGCCAGCTCCATGGCTTCCTTGACCACCGGGTAGTTCACCGACCGCTCGGAGGGAAAGACCTGCGTGACCACAACCCCCCGGGCCTGGTCGCCCAGCAGTTTGACAAAGCCGCCCGAGGCATTGTTCGACAGTGTCACGATCTGCCCCGTGACCCCTGCAGCGCGCAGCGCCTTGATGCCGTCCACCACCGCCGCGCCCGTGCCGATGAAGACCACGGCCTGGGGCTGCTTTTGCGCCACACGCGGTGCAATCGCGCTGTAGTCGGGCTTTGCACGGTCAAATTTCTCGACAAAGAGGGCTTCCAGCTGGTTGGCCTTGAAGCCCAGCTGTGCACCTGCCAGGCCATCTGCGCCAAAGGTGTCGTCCACATGCACCACGCCAATGCGCTTGATGCCCAGGGTGTTGAGGTGGGTGATGGCCTTTTCCACCTCGCGCTGGTAGGGCGCGCGCACGTTGAAGATGAACTTGTGCACCGGCTGGTGGAGCACCATGGCGCCGGTGGAGGGGCCGACCAGCGGCACGCCGTGCTGCTCCAGCAGCGGCATGATGCCCTGGGTGTGGGGCGTGCCCCGTGTCATGAACAGCCCGATCACGCCTTTTTCCTCAATCAGAATGCGGGTGTTTTCGAGGGTCAGCTTGGGGTCGAATTTGTCGTCCAGGGATATGACCTCCACCTTCTGCCCCGCGATACCGCCCCGGGCGTTGATGTGATCAATGTAGAGCGCCGCGCCCTGCATGGATTCGGCCACCGTGGCCGCTGCCGAGCCCGTGATGCCCACCGTCTGTCCAATGAGAATCTGTCCGTGGGCTGCGCCCACCATTGCGAAGATGGAGGCCAGGGTGGCGCCCCCGCGAAGCCAGTGTGTCAATCTCATGTTTGTCCCAAGATGCCTGTTTGTTGGAGGCGTCAATATAGATACAAACGGTGACAAATAAACTGTAGAAATACGTAGGCCCGGACGGAGCCGGGCCTGCGCAACCTATGGCCATCGGGTGGAAGGCTCTTAGCGGCGGAACCTGCCGTCCGTACCAATGATGGAGAGGTCGGCAAAGTCCAGGCCCGTGTGGTCGTCTGGGCCGTAGCTCACCTCCAGCCCGCCCAGGTCGAATTTCTTGATGCCTTCCAGGGCCGCGTGGATCTTGTCGCGGCTGGGTTTGGGGCCGGCGCGCTTGAGCCCTTCCACCAGCACCTTGGCGGCTGCAAAACCTTCGAGCATGGCGGGGCTGATCTCCTGCAAGCCCTTGGCCCGGGCCAGCTCCTGGGCTTCCTTGACCATGGCGTAGGTCACCGCGCGCTCATTGGGGTACACCTGGGTCACGATCACGCCGCGCGCGTTGTTGCCCAGGCTCTTGATGAAGCCGCCCGAGGCATTGTTGGACAGCGTCACGATCTGTGCGGCAGAGCCTGCGGCGCGCAGCGCATTGCTGCCATCGACCACGGCAGAGCCGGAGGCAATCATCAGCACGGCCTGGGTGTCTGCCTTGGCCACTTTGGCCGCAACCGGGGCGAAATCAGGCTTGGCACGGTCAAACTTCTCCAGCACCACGGGTGTGAGCTTGGCCGCCGCCAGGCCCTTTTGTGCCCCCGCCACGCCATCGGCACCAAAGCTGTCGTCGGCATACACCACGGCAATGCGGGTAATGCCCATGGAGGCCAGGTGGGTCATGGCCTTTTCTGCCTCGCGCTGGTAGGTGGCACGCACATTGAAGATGTATTTGCGCACGGGCTGGTGCAGCACCATGGCGCCCGTGGAAGGGCCGACCAGTGCCACGCCGTGCTTTTCCAGCAGGGGAACGATGGCCTCGGTGTGGGGCGTGCCGCGTGTGAGGAACAGCGCTGACACATTGTTCTCCTCGATCAGCTTGCGCGCGTTTTCTGCGGCCAGCTTGGGGTCGAACTTGTCGTCCAGCGAGGTCAGTTCGATCTTCTGGCCGTTGACGCCGCCCTTGGCGTTGACCGCATCGATATAGAGCAGGGCGCCGTCGGTGGTTTCCTTCACGCCTGCCGCCACCTGCCCGGAGAAGCCGGCGGTTTGCCCGATCAGGATCTGGGCATGACCAGCGCCGCACAGCGCGGCGGCCAGAGCGACTGCGGCTCCCCATTGTGTCCATTTGTACATGGTCGTCTCCTTGGATTGACTGGCTACTCTAGACAAATGTGCCCTGTTTGCGAACCGGCATAACCCGATGTTGTGACAGCACCTGTCAGCAGACCCGCAATCAAAGGGTATTGCGGCAAGGCCGGACGGGCGCCACTGCGGTGCCTAGAATGTTCCGCCTCACCCTCGAAAAAGACTGCCTCCATGACCCAGGGACTGATCCGTATCCGCGGCGCACGCCAGCACAACCTCAAGAACCTGGACCTGGACATCCGCACCGGCGAGCTCACGGTGGTCACGGGCCCCAGCGGCTCGGGCAAATCGAGCTTGGTGTTCGACACGTTGTATGCCGAGGGCCAGCGCCGGTACGTAGAGACCTTCAGCGCCTACGCGCGCCAGTTCCTCGACCGCATGGATAAGCCCGCTGTGGACAAGGTCGAAGGTGTGCCCCCGGCCATTGCCATCGACCAGACCAACCCCGTGCGTTCCAGCCGCTCCACCGTGGGCACGATGACGGAGCTGAACGACCACCTGAAGCTGTTGTTTGCGCGCGCGGGCCAGTTGTTTGACAAGCAGACGGCGCAATCGGTGCGGCATGACACGCCGGAAACCATCTACGCCGAGCTGGCCGCGCGTTGCGCTGGGGCGGGTGACCCACGCATCGTCCTGACGTTTCCGGTTGAGCTGCCTGGGGGTACGTCGGCCGAGCAGGTTGAGCAATGGCTGTCCGCCAGCGGCTTCACCAAGGTGCAGGCGGAGCGCGAAGTGGGCACGCCCACGGGGCCGCGCAAGGTGCTGGATGTGGTCGCGGACCGGTTCCGGCTGGGCAATGCTGAGAAGGCGCGTGTGATCGAGGCCATCGAGGTCGCGCTTAAGCGCGGCACGGGGCGCTTGAATGTCTATCGTCTCGTGGAGGAGGGTGAGCCAGAGCTGTGGAGGTTTTCGACGGGCCTGCACTGCCCGGACAGCGACCTGCGCTACAGCGACCCTATTCCGTCGGCCTTCTCGTTCAACTCCGCCGTGGGCGCCTGCGACAGCTGCCGGGGTTTTGGCCGCGTGATCGGGGTGGACTATGGCCTGGTCATCCCCAACGACAAGCTCACGCTGCGCGCTGGCGCGATCAAAACCATCCAGACTCCCGCGTGGAAAGAGGCCCAGGACGACCTCATGCGCCACGCCGAGACGGCCGGCATCCCGCGCGACACGCCCTGGTACAAGCTGACCGACGACCAGAAAAAGTGGGTGATCGGCGGCACGCCGGGCTACAAGGACGGGCAGTGGAGCAAGCAGTGGTACGGCATCAAGCGCTTCTTCGAGTACCTCGAAAGCAAGGCCTACAAGATGCACATCCGCGTGCTCTTGTCCAAGTACCGCAGCTATACGCCGTGCCCCACCTGCGCGGGTGCGCGGCTCAAGACCGAAAGCCTGCTCTGGCGCATCGGCCGCAAGGAAGACGCCGATGCGGTGCTGGAGCCCGGCAAACGTTTTCTGCCCGAAGGCGTGTCGTGGTCGCGCGAGCAGCTCGAAGCGCTGCCCGGCCTGTGCCTGCACGACCTGATGCTGCTGCCCATCGACCGCCTTCGAAAGTTCTTTGACCGCATGCAGTTGCCGGTGGGCGACGACGCCAAGGGTGGCGATGCGCAAGCGCTCAAACTGCTGCACGAAGAAATCACCACGCGCCTCAAGTACCTGTGCGATGTGGGCATTGGCTACCTCACGCTCGACCGGCAAAGCCGCACGCTGAGCGGCGGCGAGGTGCAGCGCATCAACCTCACCACCGCGCTGGGCACATCGCTCGTCAACACACTGTTCGTGCTCGACGAGCCCAGCATTGGCCTGCACCCGCGCGACATGCACCGCATCACCGAGGCCATGCTGCGCCTGCGCGATGCGGGAAACACCCTGGTGGTGGTGGAGCACGACCCGGCCGTGATGCTGGCAGCTGACCGCATGATCGACATGGGCCCTGGCCCGGGGCGCCTGGGCGGGCAGATTGTGTTCGACGGCTCCACGGCCGATTTGCGCAACGCCGACACGCTGACCGGCGCCTACCTGGGTGGGCGCAAGCACGTGGGTTTTGGGTTCAAGCGCATGGTGACGGAATCGACGCCTCGCCTCATTCTGGAGGGCGCACGCGAGCACAACCTGCAGAACGTGTCGGTGGAGTTCCCGCTGCAGCGCCTGGTCACCGTGACCGGTGTCAGTGGCTCGGGCAAGTCGAGCCTGATCCAGGACGTACTGGCCCCCGCACTGCTGCGCCACTTTGGCAAGGCCACCGACACGCCCGGTGCGCACGACCGCATGCTGGGCGCCGACCATCTGTCGGATGTCGTGTTTGTCGATCAATCCCCCATCGGGAAAACCGCTCGATCCAACCCCGTGAGCTACGTGGGCGCGTGGGACAGCATCCGCGAACTGTTTGCCGTGGCGCCGCTGTCGAAGCAGCGCAGCTACACGGCCAGCAAGTTCAGCTTCAACAGCGGCGATGGGCGCTGCCCGACCTGTGGCGGCTCGGGCTTTGAGCATGTGGAGATGCAGTTCCTGAGCGACGTGTACCTGCGCTGCCCGGACTGCGACGGCAAGCGTTACCGGCCCGAGATCCTGGAGATCACCATCGAGCGTGGTGGTCGGACGTTGAATGTGGCCGACGTGTTGGCTCTCACGGTGGCCGAGGCGGCCGACCTGTTTGCGGGCGACCGCGATGTGATCCGCGCGCTGCAGCCCATCGTGGATGTAGGGCTCGAATATGTGGCGTTGGGCCAGCCCGTGCCGACCTTGTCAGGCGGCGAGGCGCAGCGCCTCAAGCTTGCAGGCTTTCTGGCGGAGGCTGCGCGCAGCGCATCCAAATCGCGCCAGTCCGTCGCCCGCAAAGGCACGCTGTTCTTGTTTGACGAGCCCACCACGGGCCTGCACTTTGACGACATTGCCAAGTTGATGCGCGCGCTGCGCAAGCTCATCGATGCGGGGCACTCGCTCATTGTCATCGAGCACAACCTCGATGTGATCCGCGCCAGCGACTGGCTCATCGACCTGGGCCCCGAGGGCGGCTATGCAGGCGGCCTCATCGTGGCCGAGGGCACGCCTGAAGACGTGCGGGCGCATGCCACCTCGCACACCGGGCAGGCACTGCGCGACTACGAACTGGCGCTGGGCGTGGGCGGCCACTCGGTGCACGAAAAAGCTGCGGTGCTACGAAAATCAGAGCGCCTTGCGCTTATGGATAAAGCGCCAGCGGCCAAAAACGCCATTGAAATTGTCAACGCCAAGGAGCACAACCTCAAGAACCTGAGCGTGGACATCCCGCGTGGAAAGTTCAATGTGGTCACAGGCGTGAGCGGCTCGGGCAAGTCCACGCTGGCGTTCGACATCCTGTTCAACGAAGGCCAGCGGCGTTACCTCGAATCACTCAACGCCTATGCGCGTTCCATCGTGCAGCCCGCGGGTCGGCCCGAGGTGGATGCGGTCTACGGCATCCCGCCCACCGTGGCTATCGAGCAGCGCCTGTCGCGCGGCGGGCGCAAGTCCACCGTGGGCACGACGACGGAGGTGTGGCACTTCCTGCGCCTGCTGTACGTCAAGCTCGGCACGCAGCACTGCACCAAAGACGGCGCCGCCGTGCAGCCGCAAACGCCCGAGAGCATCGCCGCGCAATTGCTCACGCAGTTCCGTGGCCAGCACATCGGTCTGCTTGCGCCGCTGGTGATGAACCGCAAGGGCGTCTATACCGAGCTGGCCGACTGGGCCCGCCCGCGCGGCTACACGCACCTGCGCGTGGATGGCAACTTCTTGCCCACCACCAACTTCCCGCGCATTGACCGCTTCAAGGAGCACACCATTGAGCTGCCCGTGGCCAGCATCGACGTGTCGCCCGAGAACGAAGCCCAGCTCCGCAAGGCACTGGCCGACGCGCTCACGCACGGCAAGGGCGTGGTGCATGTGCTGAGCAGCATCGACACGCTGGCTGCGGCCATGGAGGGCGGCTTGCCCACGGCCGGTATTGGCCATCTGCAAGCCTTTTCGACCAAGCGTGCCTGCCCGGTGTGCGCCACCAGCTATGCCGAGCTGGACCCGCGCCTGTTCTCGTACAACAGCAAGCATGGCTGGTGCCCCGACTGCGTGGGCACCGGCGTCAAGCTCACCAAGGACCAGCGCAAGGTGTTTGACGACTCGGTACAAGACGACAAGGAAAAGGGCCGCGAGCAGACCTTTGCCGAGCCCGAGGTGGAAGATTTGCAGGACACCGCTTGCCCCACATGCCACGGCACGCGTCTGAACGCCACAGCCCGCGCTGTGAAGTTTGCAGGCGTGGGCATCACCGAAATCGCCGCGCTGTCGGTGACGGATGTGCGCCGCTGGATCGAGACCCTGCGCATCGAAGGCGGCATGACCCAGCGTGAAGGCGACATCGCCCGCGACTTGGTGCCCGAGATCCAGAGCCGCCTCGAATTCCTCGAAGAAGTGGGCCTGGGCTACCTCACGCTCGACCGGGGCGCGCCCACGCTCAGCGGTGGCGAGGCCCAGCGCATCCGCCTGGCCGCGCAGCTGGGCAGCAACCTGCAGGGCGTGTGCTACGTGCTCGACGAGCCCACCATTGGCCTGCATGCGCGCGACAACCAGATCCTGCTCAACGCCCTGCACAAGCTGGGTGACAAGGGCAACACGCTGGTGGTGGTGGAGCACGACGAAGACACCATCCGCCGCGCCGACCACATCATCGACATTGGCCCCAGCGCGGGCAAACGCGGCGGGCGCCTGGTGGCGCAAGGCAGCGTGGCCGACATCACGGGCGCCGAAGATTCGCAAACCGGCCGCTACCTGCTGCACGCCATGAAGCATCCGCTGCAGCTGCGCCGCAGCATGTCGGCCAGCGAGGTCAGTGCCGAGGCCACGGCCGCCTTTGCCCGTGCCGAAGCTGCGGCGCCTACCGGCCGACAGAGCGCTGCCGTCAAGAAGCGCGCGGCCCAGGCCGCATCGCTGGCTGCATACGCGCTGACCGAGGCCAAGGAACGTGCCGCCATGCGCTGGCTTACGGTGCATGGCGCGCAGTTGCACAACCTGCAGAACGTGACGGCCACCGTGCCGCTGCACCGTCTGGTGGCGGTGACGGGCGTGAGCGGTTCGGGCAAGTCCACCCTGGCGCGCGACGTGCTGCTGGCCAACGTGCAGGCCTGGGTGCAGCAGCGCAGTACCAAGGCCGGGCGCGATGCGATGGATGCAGGCAAGGCGCCGCCCCTGGTCGGTTGCACGGGCCTGTCGGGCTTCGAGAGCATTGACCGCGTGCTCGAAGTGGACCAGACGCCGATCGGCAAAACGCCACGCTCCTGCCCCGCCACCTACATCGGCTTCTGGGACACCATCCGCAAGCTGTTCGCTGAAACGCTGGAGGCCAAGGCCCGTGGCTACGCGGCCGGGCGCTTCAGCTTCAACACCGGCGAAGGCCGCTGCCCAAGCTGCGAAGGTGCGGGCGTGCGCACCATTGAGATGAGCTTCTTGCCCGATGTGAAGGTACCCTGCGAGACCTGCCACGGCGCGCGCTTCAACCCCGAAACGCTGGCCGTGACCTGGCGCGGCAAGAGCATTGGCGACGTACTGCAGATGGAGGTGGACGAGGCCGTGGGCTTCTTCGCCACCATGCCCAGCATTGCGCACCCGCTGCAGCTCTTGCAGGACGTGGGCCTGGGCTACCTCACGCTGGGGCAGCCGTCGCCCACGCTCTCCGGCGGAGAAGCGCAGCGCATCAAGCTGGTGACCGAGCTGACCAAGGTGCGCGACGAGGTGGGCCGTCGGGGCCAGAAGGCGCCGCACACGTTGTATGTGTTGGACGAGCCCACGGTAGGCCTGCACATGGCCGATGTGGACAAGCTCATCCGCGTGCTGCACCGCCTGGTGGATGGCGGCCACAGTGTGATCGTGATCGAGCACGACCTGGATGTGATCGCTGAGGCCGACTGGATTCTGGACCTGGGGCCGGAGGGCGGCAACGCGGGCGGGCGCATTGTGGCTGCAGCAACACCTGAGGACGTGGTGGCGGCGGGCACACATACTGGAAAGGCGCTGGCGGCGGTGTTGGCGCGCTGAGATACGTGAGCGGTGCGGGCGGCAGAGGCGGGGTGGCTCCATGCCAGCCATTGGTTTGGCGCACACCCCTGTCGGCCCATGTCCTACGCACAACGCGGAACATGGCGCACGCGCTGCGCGGGGTGGGCTTCCTACGATGGGTTGCAGGGGATCGGCTCCCCACCTTCCATCCACATCTACGGACGCCCATCACCATGAACGCTTTTCATTTCCTCAAGACCTGTACTGCCCTCGCGGCTGCTTCTGTGCTGCTGGTCGCCTGCGGCGGCGGCAATGACGATGACCCAACACCCAGCAACGAACCCGGTGTGCTGACCGTGACCAGCGCTACGGTGGACGGTCTTAACGGTGTGTACGGCAACGGCACGTTGAACCTCACCGGCGTGGACAAGGAAAACCCCATCGGCTCGGTGCCCGAATTGTGTGCTTTCCGCTTTGACGGGGCCAACAAGGTGGGTTCTTCGGCCACCGCCTTTGGCGACATCCGGTATCGCCCCGATGCGACGGGCCTGCACCAGGTCTTCCTGACCTTTGATGGCAAGGAATACGCCAGCGGCGAGCCGACTGACACGGCGGTGGTACGCGAGAGCGACCAGGTGCGCTTCAGCGGAAAAACGCTGACAGCCACGGATGGCTCGAACGCCACCCTGCGCGTCACCGGCATCGTGCCCATGCGCCCGAACCGGCCGCTGGGCTGCTGATCCGGCGGCAGTTTCATTCCCTCTTTACTTGTCTCCATCCCGGTCCCTTCGACCGGTTTGGCCCCCGCTGTGATCGCAGCGGGGGCTTTTTTGTTGGGGCCTGTGGTCGTGCAGCCAGTCGCGCGGCGGTAATGGGGCCGCACAATGCACCGTGGAGCGCGGGGGGCATTTGCCGCTCGCGCATGTTCCCTTTGCACCCCCATGCCCGAACAACTGCCTGCTCACCCCACCGTGGTGTGGCTGCATCCCGCAGCACCCGCCAAGCCCGCAGAAGGCGCACCCTGCAACGGCTGTGGGCTGTGCTGCCTGGCGGAGCCCTGCCCGCTGGGGATGCTGGTTTCACGGCGCCGCAAGGGGGTCTGCACGGCCCTGCGCTGGAGCGATGCCGACCAGCGCTATTGGTGTGGCATGGTGGCCGACCCCGGTGGTGTCACTGGCCTGTCCCATCCCTGGGCTGTGCGCGCACTGTCTGCGCTGGCCCGGCGCTGGATCGCATCGGGCGTGGGTTGTGATGCGCGGCTGGATGCGCAGGCCTCGCATCCCACGGATTCGTTGTGATGCAGGAGCTATGGTTTTGATAGCGTTTGATGCTTTTTAGACGGGCGCTGCCGGCCTTCTTGATCCAGATTCAGCGTGAGAAGTCGTCCGCGTTGCGCCGGGCGGAAGAAATGCCCGTGCCAGCTTGCAGGGCCACAATGCACAGAAAATTGCCGAACTGCCAGCTACAGAGCCTGCCATGACCAAACTGGACGACACCGACCGCGAAATCCTCAGCATCCTGCGCGCCGACGCACGCACCCCCGTGGCCACGCTGGCGCAGAAGCTGCGTGTATCGCGCGGCACCGTTCAGAACCGCTTGCACAAGATGGAGGAGGGCGGTGTCATCGTCGGCTATACCGTGCGGCTGCGGCCCGATTCGGAGCCCCAGCGCATCCGTGCGTGGATGAGCATCGCGGTCGAGGGCAATGCGGCGCCCGCTGTCATCCATGCGCTGCGCGGTGAGCCCACGGTGGGCACCCTGCACACCACCAACGGCCGCTGGGACATCGTGGCCGAGGTGCGCGCCGAAAGCCTGGAGGCCTTCGATGCGGCGCTGGGCCGCATCCGCCTCACGCCGGGCATTGCCAACACGGAAACCAGCCTGCTGCTGTCCACGTACAAAGTGTGACAAACGCCTGCGGTGTTGCGCGCTGCCGGCGCGTTGCGGGAACCATCCTGCCCCAGCCGCGCTGCCGCCTTGGTGACAGAGGCTAGGGGGTTTCCTGCATGCCCCGCGCGAGGGGCTGCAGTCCAATGAGCGAATCTTTTGTCTTTCGTTTTGAGGAGCTTCGCCATGCAACGTCGCCAGATCATCCAATGGGGAGCCGCCAGCCTCGCCGCCCCCGCGTTCCTGGCGCAGGCCCAGAGCTTTCCCAACAAACCCATCAAGCTGATCATCGCCTTCCCGGCCGGCGGCCCCACCGACATCACCATGCGCGCGTTGGCAGACAACGCCAGCAAGATCCTTGGGCAGACCGTCATTGTCGAAAACAAGCCCGGCGCGGGCGGCACCTTGCCTGCTCAAGCGCTGCAGACCTCGCCAGCTGACGGTTACACCGTCGCGCAGATTCCGCTGGGCGTGTTCCGCCTCCCTTACACCACCAAGATCAACTGGGACCCGGTCAAAGACATCAGCTACGTGCTCAACGTCACAGGCTACGCGTTTGGCCTGGTGGTGCCCGCCGACTCGCCGCTCAAGACCTGGACGCACTTCGTGGCCTGGGCCAAGGCCAACCCTGGCAAGCTCAGCTACGGCTCCACCGGCACCATGACCAGCCCGCACCTTACGATGGAACTCATCGCCCAGCAGCTGGGCCTGGAGTTGCTGCACGTGCCCTACAAGGGCAGCGCCGACCTGATGCAGTCCATCCTGGGCGGGCAGATCATGGCGGCTGCCGACTCCACCGGTTTTGCACCGCAGGTCGAGGCTGGCAAGCTGCGCGTGCTCAACACCTGGGGTGCCGAGCGCCTGGCCAAGTTCCCCGATGCGCCCACGCTCAAGGAGCTGGGGCTGAACCTGGTGCAGAACTCGCCCTTTGGCATCGGTGCGCCCAAGGGCACACCCGATGCGGTGGTCAAGCGCCTGCACGATGCCTTCAAGCAGGCCATGGAGCAAGAGAGCTATCGCACGGCCCTGGCGCGCTATGACATGGTGCCGATGTACATGAGCACGGCGGCGTACAAGAAGTTTGCGCAGGACACGTTCACGCGCGAGAAGGCGCTGGTAGAGAAACTGGGCTTGGCCAAACCCACCTGAGGCCACTCCCTTCGGAGGGTGCAATGCGTTCCGTGTGATGATCCGCAGCATTGAACGGAACTCACACACGATATGGCATCCCCCTCCGACAGCATCAGCATGGCCCTGTTCTGCGACTTTGAAAACGTCGCTCTGGGCGTGCGCGATGCGCAGTACGAAAAGTTCGACATCAAGCCCATCCTGGAGCGCCTGCTGCTCAAGGGCTCCATCGTGGTCAAGAAGGCCTATTGCGACTGGGAGCGCTACAAGGGCTTCAAGGCCACCATGCATGAGGCGAATTTCGAGCTGATCGAGATCCCCCATGTGCGCCAGTCGGGCAAAAACTCAGCCGACATCCGCCTGGTGGTGGACGCGCTGGACCTCTGCTACACCAAGTCGCACGTCAACACCTTCGTCATCATCAGCGGCGACTCGGACTTCTCGCCGCTGGTGTCCAAGCTGCGCGAGAACAACAAGCAGGTGATCGGTGTGGGCGTCAAGCAGTCCACGTCGGACCTGCTCATCGCCAACTGCGACGAGTTCATCTTTTACGACGACCTGGTCCGCGAGAACCAGCGCGCGCAGGCCCGCCGCCAGGCCCCAGGCAGCAACCCACCGCCCGCGCCCCGCCGCAGCCCCGAGGAGGAGCGCAGCCGAAAGGAAAGCCAGGACACGCGCCGGACCCAGGGCGTGGAGCTGGCGGCCGAAACGTTTGAAGCCCTGCTGTCCGAGCGCGGCGACACCGGCAAGATCTGGGCCTCGGTGCTCAAGGAGGCCATCAAGCGTCGCAAGCCCGATTTCAGCGAAGGCCGGTATGGCTTCCGCACCTTTGGCAACCTGCTGGAGGAAGCGCAGGCGCGTGGGCTGCTGGAGTTTGGGCGCGATGAAAAATCGGGTGCGTATGTGTTCCGCAGCCATGGTGGGCCGACTGCCGCCGCCGCGCCCGCGCGGCCTGAAGGAGCCGGTGAGCGAGCCAGCCAGGGCGGCGCCACGCGGCATGACTTTCATGCGGTGGCGACGGCACCCGATCTGCGTTCTGACAGTGGCGAAGGGCACGGCCCATCGGGCCGCAGCCGAGGGCGTCGCGGTGAGGGCGCAGACCGCCCAGACACACGCTCCACGCAGCGCAGCGAGCCGCGCAATGACTCGAACCAGGAGCCACTGGCGTCTGAGCAGGCGGATGTGCCGTCAGAGCGTCCGGCCAGCCGCTATTTCAGCCAGCCAGTGGCCCACGAGGCCGAGCCATTGGAGCGGGTGATCGACAGCAGCCCTGAGCAGGATGCGCGCGCCGAAGCGTTGGATGGCTCCGAGGCCCCGGCAGATCAGTTGCCTGCTGAGAACGATGGTGCCGAGCCTGCAGCCCCTCGCCGCAGCCGCGCCCGCAGTGGAGGAGGTGCCAAGCCAGCGGCCAGCGCCCCCAAGACTGCTGCCACGCCCCGAGCGCGTGGCGCGCGTGCCGTGGCGGATGCGGGCGGTGCTACAGGTGCCGAGGCATCGGCTTCTGCGGCCGAGGCACCAGCCGGTGAGGCACAAGGCGCGGCTCCCACCAAGGCGGCCGCTCCCCGTCCGCGCAGCCGGACCCGCAAGCCGGCCGCCAAACCCGCCGAGTAAGTGTTACTGGCCCGCTGCGGTCGCTGAGCGCCGCAACGCCAGCCGCTCTTGCACTTCTTCGTAGCGGGGCGGCGTGCAGCCCGCCCGCTCCACACAGTGGCTGGCGCTGGCCAGCGCATGGTGCAGCACGGCGCGCAGCCGGGCCTCCGAAATGGGCGCCGTCAGGCCACCCGGGCGCAAGGTCAGGGCTTCTTCGCCCCGCTCAGGCCCTGCCAGCCAGGCGGTGATCAAACCCGCCAGAAAACAGTCGCCCGCACCGACCGTGTCCACCACCGTGATCGGCGCTTCTTCGCGCGCATGCACGGCCAAGCCGTCGCGTTGCAGCAGCCAGGCACCTTCCGGCCCCAGGGTCAGGGCAAGCCATTGCGCCGGTGTTTGCTGCTGCAAACAGTGGGCGCGTTCCAATGCGTTGGCGCCCGGAACGGCCAGCGCCTCCAGGTCATCGTCGCTCACCTTGATGAGGTGGGCGTGCTGCAGCGCAGCCATCACGTTGGCGCGGTAGGCATCGGCATCGTCCACGGCCGACAGGCGCAGGTTGGCATCCACCACCACCATGCGGCCGGCTGCGCGCTGCGCTGCCAGCCAGGGCTGGTAAACGGCAGCGTCCTGTGCCACCAGCGCCAGGCAGCCCGTGGCCACCACCAGCAAGTCGGGCAAAGCAGCGCAGGCGGCAATCAGCGCAGCAGCGGTCACCTGGCGGTCGGCCACGCCGTCGCGGTAGAAGCTGTAGCTCGCCTTGCCCGCGGCATCCAGCGCGGCCAGGGCCAGCGCGCTGGGCGCACGCACCGGCGCGGGCGCTGCCAGGGCCACGCCCGCTTCGTGCAGGCCGCGCGCCAGCTGCCGCCCCAGCAGGTCGCTCGACAGCGGGTTGAGGTACTGCGTGCCCACGCCCTGCAGGCCCAGCGCGCGCGTGAGGTTGTAGACCGCGCCGCCTGCGCAGGGCTTGAGGCGGCCATCGGGCTCTTCGATCAGGTCAAACAAGGCCTCGCCCGCCGTGGCCACGCGCAGCGGCGGTGCGGTGTGGGCGGGGCTGGAGTCGGGGGACTGGATAGGGAAAACCATAAGTAAATCCACTTGATTTATTAACTCGTCGGCCACTATAGTTCGATCCCATCCACCCGACAAGAGTGGTTCACCTGCCAGCCGCGCAGCACGGGGCCGACAGGAATCTGCCATCCCAACACCCGGAGACAACACCATGCAACGCACCCCCGCCTTTGCGCTTTCTGCCCTTGCCCTCACCGGCGCCCTGGCCTGTGGCCTGGCCCAGGCGCAGACATCCGAGCCCGTCATCGGCCTCATCACCAAGACCGAGACCAACCCCTTCTTCGTGAAGATGAAAGAGGGCGCCACGGCCGAGGCCAAGAAGCTGGGTGCCAAGCTGGTGTCGGCCGCAGGCAAGACCGATGGCGACAACGCGGGCCAGGTCACGGCCATGGAGAACCTGATCGCCGCCGGTGCCAAGACCATCCTCATCACCCCCAGCGACGCCAAGGCCATCGTGCCCGCGATCAAGAAGGCGCAGGCGCGCGGCGTGATGGTGATTGCGCTCGACAGTCCCACCGAGCCCATGGATGCGACCGACGCGCTGTTTGCCACCGACAACTACAAGGCCGGCGAGCTGATCGGCCAGTACGCCAAGGCCGCCGCTGCAGGCAAGAAGCCCGTGATTGCCACGCTGGACCTGTTCCCCGGCCACCCGGTGGGCGCACAGCGGCACAACGGCTTCCTGAAGGGCTTTGGTCTGCAGGCCAACGATGCCAAGAGCAATGAGCTGTCGCGCCCCGCCGAAGTGGTCTGCATGGCCGACAGCTTTGGCGACCGCGCCAAGGGCCAGACCGGCATGGAAAACTGCTTGCAGAAGAACCCTGACATCAACATCGTCTACACCATCAACGAGCCCGCTGCCGCCGGTGCCTACAACGCGCTCAAGGCCGCAGGCAAGGAGAAGAACGTGCTCGTCGTCTCGGTGGACGGTGGCTGTGCGGGCATTGCCGACGTGGGCAAGGGTGTGATCGCCGCCACCAGCCAGCAGTACCCACTGCGCATGGCCGCGATGGGCGTGGCGGCAGGCGTGGAATACGCCAAGACCGGCAAGAAGGTCAGCGGCTACACCGACACCGGTGTGACGCTGATCGCTGCCAAGCCCCTGGCGGGCGTGGACAGCAAGGATGTGAAGACCGGCACCGACCTGTGCTGGGGCGCCAAGTAAGCCGCCTCTGCTGAATAGGCGCCAGGCAAGTCGCAACGGGCCTGCCTGAGCGTCCCCTTTGTCCACCCGCACGGAGCCGCCATGTCCTCGACCGCTTCCAAACTACCGCCCCTGGCCACGCTGGGGCCGTTCATCGCGCTGATCCTGGCGTGCGCCTTTTTTGCCACGCAGAGCGAACGTTTTCTGTCCGCGCAGAACTTCGCGCTCATCCTGCAGCAGGTCATGGTCGTGGCCGTAATCGCAATTGGCCAGACGCTGGTCATCCTCACGGCGGGCATTGATCTGTCGTGTGGCATGGTGATGGCGCTGGGCGGCATCGTGATGACCAAGATGGCGGCGGACTACGGCCTCTCGGCCCCCGTGGCGATTGCGTGCGGCATGGCGGTGACCATGCTGTTCGGCCTGATCAACGGCCTCTTGGTCACGAAGATCAAGCTGCCTCCCTTCATCGTGACGCTGGGCACGCTCAACATCGCGTTTGCCGCCACGCAGTTGTACTCGGGCGCGCAGACCATCACCGACATCCCCGCTGGCATGACCGCACTGGGCAACACCTTCCAGCTGGGGCAGACCGCCATCGTCTGGGGCGCGGTGCTCATGCTGGTGCTGTACCTCGTCACCTGGTTTGCGCTGCGCGAGACTGCGCCCGGCCGCCATGTGTACGCCGTGGGCAACAGCCCCGAGGCCACGCGCCTCACCGGCATTGCCACCGACAAGGTGCTGCTGGGTGTGTATGTGCTGGCGGGCCTGTTCTACGGCATCGCCTCGGTACTGTCGGTGGCGCGCACCGGGGCGGGCGACCCGAACGCGGGCCAGACCGAGAACCTGGACGCCATCAGCGCCGTGGTGCTGGGCGGCACCAGTCTGTTTGGCGGGCGCGGCATGATTTTGGGCACGCTGGTGGGGGCGCTGATTGTGGGCGTGTTCCGCAATGGGCTCACGCTCATGGGCGTGTCGTCGGTGTACCAGATCCTCGTCACCGGCATCCTCGTGATCCTGGCCGTGGCCACCGACCAACTCTCGCGCAAAGGAGTGCGTTGATCATGACCACCTCCCCACACACCACGAACGCGCCGCTGGTCATGCAGGCCAAGGGTCTGGTCAAGCGCTACGGCCAAGTTACTGCACTCGACGGCGCCGACTTTGAGCTGCGCGCCGGGGAGATCCTGGCCGTGATCGGCGACAACGGCGCGGGCAAGTCGAGCCTCATCAAGGCGCTGTCGGGCGCCACCGTGCCCGACGAAGGCGAGATCCTGCTCGACGGCCAGCGCATCCAGTTCAAGAGCCCCATCGACGCACGCCGCGCGGGCATCGAAACCGTGTACCAGGACCTGGCCGTGGCCCCGGCCATGACGATTGCCGAGAACCTGTTCCTCGGCCGCGAACTGCGCCGCCCCGGACTGCTGGGCAGCGCGCTGCGCATGCTCGACAAAAAGAAGATGCTGGAAGAAAGCGTAGCCCGCATGGCCGAGCTCAAGGTCGGCATCCGCTCCATGACGCAGGCGGTCGAGACTCTCTCGGGTGGCCAGCGCCAGTGCGTGGCTGTAGCGCGGGCGGCAGCGTTCGCACGCCATGTTGTCATCATGGACGAGCCCACCGCCGCCCTCGGCGTGAAGGAGGGCAACATGGTGCTGGAGCTGATCCGCCGTGTGCGCGACAAGGGCCTGCCCGTCATCCTCATCAGCCACAACATGCCCCATGTGTTCGAGATTGCCGACCGCATCCACATCGCCCGTCTGGGCAAGCGCGCCGCCGTCGTCAACCCCAAGAAGATCAGCATGAGCGATACCGTGGCCGTGATGACCGGTGCCATGGCCGCGTCTGACCTGCCCGCCGAATGCCTTGCCTGAAACGCCCCATGCTGAAGAACATTGACCCCCTGCTGACCCCCGACCTGCTCAAGGTGCTGGCCGAGATGGGCCACGACGACGCCATCGTGCTGGCCGACGCCAACTTCACCGCCATGAGCCTGGGCGCGCGCAAGCCCGTGCTGCGCCTGCCCGGCATTGGCATGGCGCGTGCCGTGCAAGCGGTGGCCAGTGTGTTGCCCCTGGCGCAGGACGTGCCGCACCCTGTGGCCTACATGCAGGTGGGCGGCACCGAGGCGCCGTACCGATCGGCCCTGCAGCGCGAAACCATGGACGTGCTCGCACGCGAGGGCGTGACCAGCGAGCAGGCCGAAGGCGTGGAGCGTTTTGCGTTCTACGAGCTCGTCAAAAAGGCCTATGCGATCGTTGTGACGGGCGAGCTGCAGCCCTGGGGCAACTTCCTGCTGCGCAAGGGCGTCATCGGCGACACTCTGAACGCCTGATCGTTTCATCACCATGCTGGACACCGACGCATCCCTACCCGCCGTTGACAACACTGCCGCCAGCCCCGCGCTGCTGCGCCAGCGCGGCTCCAACCATGTGGGGCTGCGTCAGTTCAACGAGCGCGTTGTGCTGCAGGCGCTGCGCACCCACGGCAGCCTGGCCAAGGCCGAGATGGCACGGGTCACGGGCCTCACGGCACAGACCATCGGCCTCATCACCGCGCGGCTGGACGAAGACCAGCTGCTGCGCCGCGAAGCCCCGGTGCGCGGCCGTGTGGGCCAGCCTTCGGTGCCCATTGGCCTCAACCCCGACGGCGCCTTTGCCATCGGCATCAAGATCGGCCGCCGCAGTGCCGACTGGCTGCTGGTCGATTTCACCGGCCACGTGCGCGAGCGCATCGTGCTCGACTACGCCTTCCCCGACATCGACGTGCTTTTGCCCGCCATCCGCACGCACCTGAACCAGCTGCTCGACGGCCTGGGCCCGCTGCGCTCGCGCGTGGTGGGTGTGGGCGTGGCCGCGCCGTTCCAGTTGGGCGGCTGGCACCGCATGCTGGGGCTGACCGAGGCGCAGTCCGAAGCCTGGAACAACATCGACCTGGCCGAGCAGGTGCAGCAGATGACCGAGCTGCCTGTGTCCTTTGCCAAGGACACCTCCGCCGCCTGCGTGGCCGAGCTGCTGCAGGGGCGCGGGCGCGACATCCCGAGCTTTTTGTACCTGTTCATGGACACCTTTGTGGGCGGCGGGCTGGTCATCAATTCGCACCTGCATCGCGGTCTGCATGGCAACGCGGGTGCGGTGGCTTCGCTGCCGCTGTCACCCGCCCAGCCGGGCCAGGCACCGGCGCAGCTCATCAGCCAGGCATCGCTGTGGGAGCTGGAGCAGCGCTTTCGCGAACATGGCCTCGACCCTATGGCCGCCTACGACAAGCGTGTGCTGCAGGCCCCGTGGCTGGAACACAGCCGGGGCTGGATTGCGCGCGCTGCGGCGGGCCTGGCGCACTGCATCGTCTCGGCCACCGCGTTTTTGGATCTGGACGCCGTGGTGGTCGATGGCGCCGCAGCCCCCGAGCTGCTGCAGGCCCTGTGCGAGAGCGCCCGCCACGCGCTGGCCGACTACAACTGGGAAGGCCTGCACCAGCCCCCCCGGCTGGAGCTGGGCACCATGGGCTCGGACGCCCGCGCGCTGGGCGGAGCGCTGCTGCCGCTGCATGCGTGTTTCGCGCCGGATACAGACATCTTCCTCAAGGCCTGAGAAGAGCATGGGACTGTGAAGGTTTGCTATTAAAAATATAGCTATTTGCGCACATCCATCAAGCGCTAGGCCGTATTTTTATTCAAATTTCTCGGCCAAGGCTGCTTCAGGCTCAGCTCCCGCCGCGATCCAGACCCGCCAGGATCGCCCGCGCCACTTCGGCAAACCCCGCGCCACGTTCGCCCTGGGTCACATAACGCGGCAGGTGCTGCAGTTGTGGCACAAAGCGCGCGATGTTGGCCACCCCCACGCTGTGGGGGAAGTGCTCGAACATGAGCTGGTCGTTGGTCGAGTCGCCCACATACACCCAGCGGTCGATCTCCGCGTCGAGGTCGCGTCCCAGCAACTCGCGCACGATCCAGCGCGCGCCCTCCAGCTTGTTGTGCGCCCCGAACCAGCCGTTGATGTGGATGCTGCTCACGGTGGCGTTCATGCCTGCGGCGCGCAGGATCGCCACGCATTGGTCGATCCGCTCTTGGGGCAGGTGTGTGAACTCGCTGTGGTCGATGGCGATGTCCGTTTCGCGTCCGGGCGAGTCGGTCGCGCGGCGGGCGCCGGGCACCCTGGCTTCGATGTCAGCCAGCACTTGCTGCATGCGGGCGAAATGGGCTGCGCGCGTGGCTGCATCCTGCTGATATCGTTTTAATAGCGCATCGCGCTTGTCCAGAGAGCGCTGCAGGGCCACAGCACCATTCTCGGCCACGATGGCATCCACAGGCCAGGCGGTCGCAAAGGGCTCGCTCCAGCCTACGGGGCGACCCGTGATGGGGATCACGGCCAGTCCCCGGGCCTTGAGCGACTCCATCGCCTGCACCACGTGCGCAGGCACAACCCCCTCCGTGGTCAGCGTGTCGTCGATGTCGGTGAGCAGGCCGACGAGGCGGGCGGGAGGATTCCAGGTACTCAACGGAAGCATGGGGGAACCAGAAGGCATAGGGATGGCGAGAGGGGGCGTTGGTGAAAGTCGCGGAGGGCTGTCGCTCGGGCTTGCACCTTTTTCTGTGGACGAAGAGATGGCTGCTTCTAACGGACACTTTGGGCAGGTTGCCCACGCGCCAGGCTCGGGAGTTTCTCTGCGACCCTTTCGGGGGGCATGGGCACCATGTCCCCACCACGGAACTCGAATAGCTGCAGGGTGGCCAAAGGGACCTGTTCCAGGCCACGGCCCTTTTCGTCCACGACATGCAAATCGCCTGGCTGCGGCTTTGGCGCAAACAGGTCGGCGGTGTTTCTGGCGCGGATCAGTACAGAGCGTTTGTATCCATCATCGGTGCCTCCGAACTCAGGGACTACGAATATGGCCTGCCGCTCTTTGTCGAGCGACAGGGCAAAGCGGTACAGCGTGTCCCAATACGCCAGGTTGGGCCTGAGCGCCTGTTTCTCCTGCGCATGCACACCTGCCAGGGCCGCAACAAGCGCTGCGCCTCCAACAAGGGCAAAAACCGGGCGCGTCTCTCGCGGCCAGACGACCGCCAGGCAGGCTGAAAACGCCACCCACGGCACGAACAGGTAACGGTCCGGACTGTGAATTCCCGGAAAGGCCGTCAGCGGTATCAGCGGCAGCAGGACGATGCCCAAGGACACGAAGAAAACAGGCGCATGGAGGCGGCGCTTCACGGCCGCAAGACACAGAAGGCCGAGAAATACAACGGCAAGGATGTTGCCGGGCGGTTTGGAGCCGAGGAGCAATTTGGGAACCCGGAGCAACTGGCGCAGGGCCTCGCTGGCATCGAAAACCCCCTGGCTGTAGCCGCCCACGAGGCGCCCCAGTAGCAGGTAGCGCCACCCTATGTAGACCAGTGCAATCAGCACAAACGGTATCAGAGCACGCACCCGTTGCGGCCGCGTGCCCACGGGCAGGAAGGGCAAGAGGACGACCAGGGGTACATAGACTTCCTTGCAGGTAGTCGCCAGCAGGTAGGCCAGGGCCGACAGCCCCAGCCAGTATCCGCGCCCGCCTTTGAGATACCGGGTCCAGCCCAGTATCGACAGCATGGCGAACACGAAGCCGGTCGCATAGTGCCCATGCATCAGGCCCGCCGCGATGTGGGCAGTGGGCTTGCCAAGCAACAGCGCAACGGCGCCGATCAGCGCGGGCAGGGGCTCCACCCACTCTCGCAACACGGCATAGAACAACGCGGCTCCCAGCCCCACGAGCAGAAGCAAGTGCGCGTAGTGGCCAGCGGCGGCCATGCCGAACAAGCTCAGGTTGATGTCGTAGAACAGCAGGTTCCATGGAGCGACATTGGCGCTGGAGTGCCCTTGGGCAATGTGGGGCTCCAAGAAATATTGCCAGGGTGTGTATTGGGCGGCGTAGCTCAGGTGAGCGCCGTCATCCCAGCGCCAAGATCCCTGGAGTGATGCGCCATGCACCAGCAGGGTGAGCAGAGACAGAAGCAGTGTGGCGCTGAGACACTCGATCCAGGGGTGGCGGTCGATGTGTGTGCGCAGCGCGAGGCGCGCGGCTTTCAATGCTGGAGCATCCATTGCCAATGACGCAGGAAGTTGAGCGCTGCAGGCGTGTAGTGGCTAGGAGTGCGGGCGGCAGAAGGCGCATCGGCTGCAACGCGCAATAAACCGGTCTCGCGTGGTACCACCTCCCGCGCCCAGGGGCCCGCACTGGGCTTGTCGGTAGCACCACGCGATCCCCGGTTTTCGCACGTTTCGCTTCGATGCCTTCTGCCGCCCACACTCCCAGGCACATCACGCCCTCTGGTCAAAGTCTTCAGCAGCAGCCAGTCCGCACCGACCAGGGCCAGTGCGGAAATGGTGGAGCCGATGCCAGTCCTGGTGCAAAGCGGCGCCATGGAGAAATTGATCGGCTGACTGCGCAAGAATTTCCCCCTCTTGTGCGGGCTATGCGCCCTGCAGCGCCAACCCCGCATGCTCGCGCAGCGGGTGGAAATGGATCTTCGGAAACCGCTCTTGCGCCAGGCGCACGTCATACGGGCTGGTGCACAGGTACGCCAGTGTGTCGGCCGCGTCGTGCGCCAGCCGCAGCGGGTAGGCGTCGGTGAACGCGCGCAGGTCGGCCGCGTTGTCGGCGGTGATCCAGCGCGCGCCGGTGTACTGGCAGCCTTCCAGGCGCACGTCGGCGTCGTACTCGGCCTTGAGGCGGTGCTGTACCACTTCAAACTGCAGCTGGCCCACGGCGCCCAGCAGCATGTTGCCGCCTGCGTCGGGCTTGAAGACCTGGATCGCGCCTTCCTCGCCCAGCTGGGCCAGGCCCTGCTGGAGCTGTTTGGTGCGCAGTGGGTTCTTGAGCACCACGGTCATGAACATTTCGGGCGCGAAGAAGGGCAGGCCGGTGAACTGCAGGTTGGCACCATCGGTGATGGTGTCGCCCAGCTGCACGCCGCCGTGGGTGGTAAAGCCAATGATGTCGCCTGCGTAGGCTTCTTCGACGGCCTCGCGGCGTTGCGACATGAAGGTCACCACGCTGGTGGGGCGCAGCTCCTTGGAGGTGCGCTGCACCTTGAGCTTCATGCCCGGCGTGTATTTGCCCGAGGCCACGCGCACAAAGGCGATGCGGTCGCGGTGGTTGGCATCCATGTTGGCCTGCACCTTGAACACCACCCCGGCAAAGCCTTCGTCTTCGGGCTGGATGGTCTTCACCACGGGTTGCTTGTTCACTTCAAGCGTGCTTACGCGCGGGCCGGGGGGAGGGGCCATGTCCACCAGGGCATCGAGCACTTCCATTACCCCGAAGTTGTTCACGCCGGAGCCGAAGAACACGGGGGTGAGCTTGCCAGCCAGGAAGGCTTCATGGTCCCACGCGGGCGATGCGCCCACGGCCAGTTCCATGCTCTCCAGCGCGGCGTCGAACTCGGCGCCAAAGCGTGCGCGCAGAGTCGCCTCGTCCGACAAGGGGATGGCCTCGAAGTCCTGTGGGCGGCGTTCGCTGCCGGACTCGAACACCGTCATGGTCTTGGTGCGCAGGTTGATGATGCCGCCAAAGCTCTTGCCCTGGCCCACGGGCCAGGTCATGGGGCAGCAGGGCATGCCCAGCTCGCGCTCCACCTCGTCCATGATGTCCAGTGGGTCGCGCACTTCGCGGTCCATCTTGTTGACGAAGGTGATGATGGGCGTATCGCGCTGGCGGCAGACCTCGATCAGGCGGCGGGTCTGTGCTTCCACACCGTTGGCCGCGTCGATCACCATGAGGGCCGAGTCCACGGCCGTGAGCACGCGGTAGGTGTCTTCCGAGAAGTCCTTGTGGCCGGGGGTGTCGAGCAGGTTGATCACGTGCTCGCGGTACAGCATCTGCATGACCGAGCTGGCCACCGAGATGCCGCGCTGCTTTTCGATTTCCATCCAGTCGGAGGTGGCGTGGCGGCTGGCCTTGCGGCCCTTCACCGCGCCTGCGATCTGGATCGCGCCCGAGAACAGCAGCAGCTTTTCCGTCAGCGTCGTCTTACCCGCGTCGGGGTGGGAAATGATGGCAAAGGTACGGCGGCGCCGGGTTTCTGGGGCGTAGGACACAGGGGGTTCCTGAATGGGATGGGTGCGGGGCAGAGCGCCCTGCGCAAGAATCTTCAGGCCGGGACCGGCGTGGGACGCAGGGGCGGCAGTGGCGGGATTTTACTGTTCCGTGCAAGGCCGAGGACGGATTCATCCCGGGGCATGGTGCGGGGAATGCACTTGCTTTTATAATCTGCCGATCCGAGGAGCGTTGCAGCGTCCCCAGCACAGGCGGGGCGTGAGGCTCGGAGTCATCTAGCAACGACGCTCATCCACTTCTCGTGTGGTGAGCTTTTTCACTCCCGCGACCAGTGGTTTTTCAAACATGCTTTGGAGCAAGAAACCATCATGAACGCACGCGTCAACGCCCCGGTCAACACCGACTGCATCATTGCCGACATCGGCCTGGCCGCATGGGGCCGCAAAGAAATCCGCATCGCCGAAACCGAGATGCCTGGCCTCATGGCCATCCGCGAGGAGTTCGCGCCCAAGCAGTCGCTCAAGGGCGCCCGCATCACGGGCTCGCTGCACATGACGATCCAGACCGCCGTGCTGATCGAGACGCTGCAGGCCCTGGGCGCTGAGGTGCGCTGGGCTTCTTGCAACATCTTCTCCACGCAAGACCACGCCGCCGCCGCCATTGCTGCCGCCGGTACGCCTGTGTTTGCCATCAAGGGCGAGACCCTGGCCGAATACTGGGACTACACCCACCGCATTTTTGACTTTGGCCCCGCCGGCACCGAAGGCGAAGGCCCCAACCTGATACTGGACGACGGCGGCGATGCCACGCTGCTGATGCACCTGGGCAAGCGCGCCGAAAAGGACGCCTCGCTGATCGCCAGCCCCACCAGCGAAGAAGAGACCTGCCTGTTTGCCTCCATCAAGGCCAAGCTGGCTGAGGACCCGACCTGGTACAGCCGCAAGAGCGCCCAGATCATCGGCGTGACCGAAGAAACCACCACCGGCGTGCACCGCTTGAAGGAAATGTCGGCCAAGGGCTCGCTGATGTTCCGCGCCATCAACGTGAACGACTCGGTGACCAAGAGCAAGTTCGACAACCTGTACGGTTGCCGTGAATCGCTGGTGGACGGCATCAAGCGCGCCACCGACGTGATGATCGCTGGCAAGGTGGCCGTGGTGGCCGGCTACGGCGACGTGGGCAAGGGCAGCGCCCAGGCCCTGCGTGCACTGAGCGCCCAGGTGTGGGTGACCGAGATCGACCCCATCAACGCCCTGCAAGCCGCGATGGAAGGCTACAAGGTCGTGACGATGGAATACGCTGCCGACAAGGCCGACATCTTCGTGACCACCACTGGCAACAAGGACGTGATCCGCCACGAGCACATGCTGGCCATGAAGGATCAGGCCATCGTCTGCAACATCGGCCACTTCGACAACGAGATCCAGGTGGCGTCGCTGGAGCAGTACGAGTGGGAAGAGATCAAGCCCCAGGTGGACCACGTGATCTTCCCGGACGGCAAGCGCATCATCCTGCTGGCCAAGGGCCGCCTGGTGAACCTGGGCTGCGGCACGGGCCACCCGAGCTTTGTGATGTCGTCGAGCTTTGCCAACCAGACCATTGCCCAGATCGAGCTGTTCACCCACAGCGACTACTACGAAAACGGCAAGGTCTACGTGTTGCCCAAGCACCTGGACGAAAAGGTGGCCCGTCTGCACCTCAAGAAGGTGGGCGCCATGCTGACGGAGCTGACCGACGAGCAGGCCGCCTACATTGGCGTGCCCAAGCAAGGCCCGTACAAGCCGGACACCTACCGCTATTGATCCCGCGCCCCAGGCGCATTGCGCGCCTTGGCGGCATGCCGCCGGTGCGCTGGTGGATCACTGCATCGTGGTTGCTACTATTGTGATAGCTGCTTGCGCTTGATGGATAAGCGCTGGAGGCTGATTTGACTCTTAAAGGATGAGCGCCATGCGTGCAGATGTATTTTTGGTGGAAGCGGGCCATGCGGCCACGCGCTCGCAAGCGCAGCGGCTGATTGCTGCGGGCGTGGAGTGGCGTCTGTCACCCCTGGCGCCCTGGCAGAAGGTGGCCAAGAACGGCGATGACATCCCGTCCGTGGCCGAGGTGAAGCTGCTGGACGATGCCGAGGCCAAGTACATCTCGCGCGGCGGCCTCAAGCTGGAAGGCGCCTTGTTGGCCACGGGGCTGTCCGTGGCCGGGCTGCGCTGCCTGGATGTGGGGCAGAGCACCGGCGGCTTTACCGATTGTCTGCTGCAGCAGGGCGCGGCGCAGGTCATCGGTGTGGACGTGGGCCATGGCCAGCTCCACGAGCGGCTGCGCAGCGATCTGCGTGTGGTCTGCGTGGAGGGCGTGAACGCGCGCTCGTTGACCGCCCAGGCGCTGCAGGAAGCCTGCGAGCTGGCGCTCTCCGAAGTCGTCGATGCTGAGGAAGACAACGAAACCCAGCCCGAGGCGCCCTACAGCTGGATGCGCAACGGCGGCCTGGTGGACGAAGCCTACGACGATAGCGGCGACGCCAAGGACCAGGACATCGAAGCCTTCAAGTCCGAGCGCGCCCTGCGCGCCGAAGCCCGCGCGCAGGGCACACTGCCCGTCCAGCGCAGACGCCGCGCCGAATGCGCGGGCGTGGACACGACACCGGCGTTCGACCTGGTGACGGGGGATCTGTCCTTCATCTCGCTGACCCTGGTGCTGCCCGCCATCGCCGCATTCCTGCGCCCTGACGGCCACCTGCTCATGCTGGTCAAGCCGCAGTTTGAACTGCAGCCGGGCCAGGTGGGCAAGGGCGGTGTGGTGCGGGATGCCGCCCTGTATGCCGTGGTGGAAAAACGCATCCGCGACTGCTGCGCCGAACTGGGTCTGGCCGTACAGGCCTGGCTTGACAGCCCTATCCAGGGCGGCGACGGCAACCATGAATTTTTTGTTTATGCGAGGAGGGCACCATGATTGCTGCCAATGCCCAGGGCACCGGTTTTCCGGTGAGTTTCGAATTTTTTCCGCCCAAAACGCCCGAAGGGGCGGACAAGCTGCGGGCCGCGCGCCAGCAGCTGTATGCGCTGCACCCGGATTTCTGCTCGGTGACCTACGGCGCCGGTGGCTCCACGCAGGAGGGCACTTTCGGCACGGTGCGCGAAATCCTGGCCGAAGGTGTGAGCGCCGCCTCGCACTTCTCGTGCATTGGTGCCACACGCCAGTCCGTGCGCGAGCAGCTCGCCACGCTCAAGGCCATGGGCGTCAAGCGCCTGGTGGCGTTGCGTGGCGATTTGCCCAGCGGCTACGGCGCGGGCGGGGAGTTTCAGTACGCCAGTGACCTGGTGGCCTTCATCCGCGCGGAGACGGGCCGGGATTTCCACATCGAAGTGGCCGCCTACCCCGAGGTGCATCCCCAGGCCAAGTCGCCCGAGGCAGACCTGAACGCCTACATCGCCAAGGTTCAGGCGGGTGCGGACTCGGCCATCACCCAGTATTTCTACAACAGCGATGCGTATTTCCGCTTTGTGGAAGACACACAGCGCCTGGGCGCCAACGTGCCCGTGGTGCCCGGCATCATGCCCATCGGAAGCTCCACGCAGCTGATGCGTTTCTCGGACGCCTGCGGTGCCGAGATTCCCCGCTGGATCCGGCTGCGCCTGCAGGCGTTTGGCGACGACACGGCCAGCATCAAGGCTTTTGGGCTTGATGTGGTGACTGACCTGTGCGACCAGCTGCGCAGCGCGGGCGTACCCGCACTGCACTTCTACACCATGAACCAGAGTACGGCCACTCTGGAAATCTGCCGCCGCCTGGGGATCTGATGGCCACGGCGTGGCTACCATTAGCACTTTGCAACATTTGCAGGGGGATGGTGGTCATGGAACGAGCTGGGGTGGCGGTATGGTGTGCGCTGTGTGTTTGGGTGTTGGGCATGTCGGGCGTTCAGGCGCAGACCCGCTACCACTGCCGGGACGGAAATGGGAACACTTTTGTCCTGTCGCGGCCGTGCCCTGAGGGCTCCCGCACCACAGCCGCTGTGGCGGGGCCTGCCCCGGCGCAATATTCATCGCCACGTTATGACAGCTATTCGCCGGCGCGGTCATCGCCCGAAACCCCGGACCACCATCAGTATCTGAGCGCGCGCTGCCGGGCCCTGGATGAAAACATCCGGGGAGCGTATGGCCGGGGCATCAAGGCCGATGTGGTGGAAGGAATGCGGCGCGAATACCGGCGCGATTGCCGGGAGGAGGAGCAGGATGCGTACTCACGGCTTTCGGCGGAGCGCCGCCACCGCGACAAGCAGCGCCGGGAAGACGAAAAGTCTGCCCAGGTCGCAGCACAGGCTTCCAGGGAGCAGCAGGAGCGGCACGCCCAGCAATGCGCCGAGTCTCGCCGCATTCTTACCAACAAACGCGCCAGAACGGATTTGACGGATGGAGAGAAAAACGATCTGCGACGGTTTGAGGAAGCATTTCTGGAGCGCTGCAAGCGCTAGCGCCCACCTGCGGCTACTGCCCCTGCTGGTTGCGGCCTGCTGTGCGTGGTTGCCTGCTGCGCAGGCAGAGGGGGCCGGTAACACGGCAGAGCCCTCCACCCCGAATGCCGTGGATGCCGCGTTGGCCGAGGCGGGGCTGCTGGATGAGGAGGTGCAACCTCTTGGTGAGCCCATTGACGCTCCATGGGCTGCGCCTTCGGGGGAGTCTGGCCGGTACGAGGTGGCGCCAGAGACCGGACTCGCGTCCTGGTACGGGCCTGGGTTTCACCGGCGCAAGACCGCCAGTGGCGAGCGGTTTGACATGCACGCAATGACCGCTGCGCACCCCACCCTGGCCTTTGGCACATTCATCTGTGTGCGCAGCCAGATCACGGGCCGAGGGGTTGTGGTGCGCGTGAATGACCGGGGGCCCCATGCGCGGGGCCGGATCGTGGACTTGAGCCGCGCTGCAGCCATTGCCCTGGGGCTGCACGGTCTGGGGCTCAAGCCGGTGGAGGTGTTTCCTGTGGCCAATGGAGAATCGACCTGCCCTGAAGAGTGAGGACGTGGGGGCGGATGGGCCGTAAGAACGACCCGCCACTTGGACGCATCAGCCGCCTGATTCCAGGGTGTGCGTGGCGTGTTTGTCCTGGGCCAGCAATTCCACCATTTGTGGCAGTGCGGTTTTGAGCGCGGCTTTCAGGGTGAAGGGCGGGTTGATCAGAAACATGCCACTGGCTGGCAAGCCTGGGCGCTTGACGTCGCCAGCAGCGTTTTCGGTGAGCTTGCTGTTCTTGACGGTCAGCGTGGCATGCAGCCAGCTTTTGCCTGCCTTGGTGGCCAGGGTCTTGAGACGGCGAGGCAGGTCGTGCGCCTCGGGGCGCGGGATGATGGGGTACCAAAAGGCGTACGTGCCGGTGGCAAAGCGCTTGAGCGAATCCGCCGCCATATCGAGCACCTTGGCATAGTCGCTCTTGATTTCATAGCTGGGATCGCACAGTACCAAAGCGCGGCGGGCCGGTGGAGGCAGGAATTTCTTGATCCCTTCGAACCCGTCTTCGTGCAGCACGGCCACTTGGCGGCCTGCTTCGAGCTGGGCCACGTTGCCCGCCAGGGCGCGCAGGTCGGTGGGATGCAGCTCAAAGAGCTTGAGCTTGTCGTGGTCGCGCAACAGGCGCTGGGTGATGAACGGGGAGCCTGGGTAAACCCGCAGCGTGTTGCCCTGGTTGAAGGCACGGACCATGTCCACATAGGCCTGCAGGGCCGGCGTGAGGGCTGGGGCCGTGGGGGCAAACAGGCGGACGATGCCGTCTGCAGCTTCGCCGCTGGTGCTGGCGTAGTCGCCGTCGAGCCGGTACAGGCCCGCGCCCGCATGCGTGTCCAGCACGGTGAGGGCCGCGTCTTTCTCGGTAAGGTGTTGCAAGGCGGCGATCAAGACCGTGTGCTTGAGCACATCGGCATGGTTGCCTGCGTGGAAGGCGTGGCGATAACTGAACATGGCTCTATGGTAACGAGTGCGCCCTGTCGCCTCCCTGGGCCGGGTCGAGGGGGGGCTGCGCTGGGTGGCGTGCACCACAGAGGCCGGGTCATGGTTCCATGCGAATTTGTCATGGGCTGAGGGCGGCCAGGAATCATGGCGCGGCACAATCGGCGTATCTCTGACCAGGGTGTGTAACTTTTTTGGCAGACGGGAAGCCTTTTGTTTCTGTAGCGCGTGCTGGCATGCTTCATGATTGCGTTCGGAGCGGTGTTGGCACCCGTTCACCCACAATCTCTGTCGAAACAAGCCCGCACGCCACACCCTTTCCACCATGATCGCAAGTTCCAGCCAAGCCCCAGCCAGCGGTGTCAGCCATGTGGATGCGCTGCCGCCAGGCACCCGCCTCGCTGAGTTCGAGATCCTTGCGCTCCTGGGGGTTGGCGGGTTTGGCATGGTCTACAAGGCCTTTGACCACTCCCTGCACCGGGCCGTGGCGATCAAGGAATACATGCCTTCGGCGCTGGCGGGGCGTGCGCAGGGCCAGTCGCTCTGGGTGAGATCGTCGTCGGACCAGCAAACGTTCCAGGCCGGGCTGGCCTCTTTTGTGGGTGAGGCGCGCCTGCTGGCGCAGTTTGACCACCCTTCGCTGGTCAAGGTGTTCCGCTTCTGGGAGGCCAACAACACGGCCTACATGGTCATGCCCCTCTACAGCGGCATGACCTTCAAGCAGGCCCGTGCCCAGATGCGCACCCCGCCGCCCGAGATCTGGCTGCGCAAGGTGCTGTGGTCGGTGCTGGGTGCCCTGCGGGTGCTCCATGACGGTAAGACCCTGCATCGGGATATTTCGCCCGACAACATTTTTCTGCAGGACATCGGCCCCCCGGTGCTGCTCGACCTGGGCGCTGCCCGGCACGCGATCAACGACCAGGACCGCAAACACACCGCCGTCCTCAAGGTCAACTACGCGCCCATAGAGCAATATTCCGATGGCGACGAGGATCTGCGCCAGGGCCCCTGGAGCGACCTGTATTCCCTGGCTGCGGTAGTGCATGGCTGCTTGTGCAACGACACGCCGCTGCCTGCCACGTTGCGCTCCATCCGCGATCGCATGGTGTCGTTCTCCCGCGTGGCCAGAACCGTCAAGCGCCAGTTTGGCGTGGAGTATTCCGCGCCTTTCGTGGCGGCGATCGCGCAGTCGCTGGCGCTCAAGCCGGAGGACCGGCCGCAGAGCATCGACGCATTCCTGCAGCTCATGGAGATGACGTCTGCGCCGGAGGGGAGCGAGCACTTCGACTTCCGGAACGACCTGGGGGATATCTGGGTGGAGCCTGCCGATCAGCCGGGCCCGGGCTTGGTAACGCCCACGGTGGATGTGACCTCAGCACCCAGCATCGTGGCAGAGATGCACGCCCAGGCGCAGCGCGCCACCGGGAACGGAGTGGCCCACGAGGCCGGAGGGCGTGCCACTCCCGCGGGCGAAGCGAATGTTGGCGGAGACACCGTGATGCTGGGCGGCCCGGACACTGTGGCTGCCGATGCGGGTGATACGGTCTTCATCGACGCAGGAGACACGGTGGTGGTCGATGACTCCCGCTACGACGATCCCGCGGGCGACCCCAAGCTGGGGAACACCACCCGCCATGCGTCCGACCATCGACCACGGCCCCTGGAGCGGGAGATCGCCCGCCCCCACGGCAAGGCGGTGAAAACAACACGGCGCTCGCCGGTTGTGGTGTGGCTCGGGGTGGCTGTGGTGGCCGTGGTGGTTTCTGCCGCTGGCCTGCGCTGGGCCCAGAGCAGCAAGGCGCCGCAGGACGACATCATCACCGAGATGGCAGAGCCGCCCGCAGCGCCGCCACCTGCAGTGATGGAGACGGCGCTGCAGGACCCGGCCGCAGCGGCCTCTGCTGCTGTGGACGGCGCTGCGAGCGATACGGTGGCTGCTGCATCCATGCCTGCGCCAGCACTTGTCCCTGCTTCTGCTCCGCGCGCCCCCACTCGTGCGCGACGGGCCGCCCCTGAGCCGGCTCCGAC
>NZ_JAMXAX010000139.1 GCF_023913775.1 Acidovorax facilis | reverse complement strand
TGGGGGTCGGAGTTGCTCATGATTTCATAGCTGGTGGCGCATGTTGGATAAGCGGTAGATGGCATTTTGATCTGAAACCAGACTGCCGTGTGTGGCCGTGTCGCCAGCGTGCGCGTCGGGTGGGTGCAGGGCCGGTAACATCCCCGGGCCTATCAACCACTGCCCCCCGGGGGCACTACGGAGACAAGAAGCTATGTTCAGTCATGTGATGGTCGGTGTGAACGATCTGGAGGTGTCCCGGAAGTTCTACGACGCGCTGCTCGGCACCATCGGTGTGCCCCCGGGTGTCGCCAACAAGAACCGCTACTTCTACCGGGGCCCCACCGGCACCTTCTGCATCAGCACCCCCATCAATGGCGAGCCCGCCACCTTTGCCAATGGCGGCACCATCGGCTTTGCCATGCAGTCGCCCGAGCAGGCCGATGCTTTCCACGCGGCCGGTGTGGCCAACGGTGGCACCACCTGCGAAGACCCACCGGGCTACCGCGAAGGCCCTGGCGGCAAGCTCTACCTGGCGTATCTGCGCGACCCGGACGGCAACAAGATCTGCGCGTTGCACCGCCCACCCAAGCCAGCGGCGTGACGGCCGGGCCGACCGGCTCAGCGCATCGGTTTTCTGATCTTCAAGCGGGCATGTGTGCGCCGGGCCGACGCACGGCGCGTACCTTGCCGCTGCCGCCACCACCGCAGTAGAACAGCCCGGCCCCATCCGATTCGAGCCCGCTCACACCCACGCCTTGCGGCATATCGAGCTGCTGCAGCACGGCGCCGCTCGTGGGGTCGATGTGGCGCAGGGTGCTTTCTTCGCCCTCCCAGGTGCCGTGCCACAGCTCGCCGTCCACCCAGGTCACACCGGTCACAAACCGGTTGGATTCGATGGTGCGGCGGATCGCACCCGTGGCCGGGTCGATCTGGTGGATCTTGCGGTCACGGTACTGGCCTACCCACAGGCTGCCTTCGGCCCAGGTCAGGCCTGAATCGTTGCCGCCGCCCGGTGCGGGGATGGTGGCCACTACCCGGCCCGTGGCGGGGTCGATCTTGTCGATGCGTGATTCGGCGATCTGGTACAGGTGCGTGCCGTCAAACGCGGTGCCTGCGTCGCACACCACGTTGAGCGTGCGGGTGGTGGCGCCGCTGGCCGGGTCAAAACCCACCAGGTGTTCGCCCGTGGCGGCCCACACCCGCTGGCCATCGTGCGTCACGCCGTGGATGGTGCTGGCGCCGCCAAACGGGCCGTATTCGCGCACCACCTCGGCGGGCTGGCGGGCCGCAATGGGCAGGTGTTTGGTGGACGGCGGGGTGCCCGCCATGTCGCTGCTGCAGGCGGTGTCGTGGGTGGCGGTAGGGGTGACTGTGGTCATCTCGGTAGCTCCTGATGGTAGGTACCCGGTGCACGGCAAGGGCGCTGTGCGTTGGGCGGTGAAGCCACTTTAGGCAATCGGCTGCGCGGTGGGGAGTAACAAGATCGTCGTGAATCCCACCAGGGGCGCGGCCAGCCAGCGGCGTGCGCGCGCCTGGCCGATGGCGCGCACGCGGCCGGTAGCTTCCAGTTCAGCCAGTGCGCGCTGCACGGTGCGCTGGCTGTCGCCCAGGGCTAGCGCCAGGGCGGATGTGGACCATGCCGCACCGTCGGCCAGCAGCGCCACCAGCGCGCCCTGCTCGCCCTCCACCGGCGGGGCCAGCACGGCCACAGTGCGTCCGCCGTGGGGCCGGAGCACAAAGCCGCGCGGCGTGGCCTCCACCCCGGCCAGCGGAGCGATGAGGGCGCGCAGGCGGCCGATTTCCACCCGCAGGCGGGCGCGGTGGGTTTCGTCGGGGTGGCGGGTGCGGAACACGTTGGCAATCAAGGCTTCGCGGTCCACATCGCCCGGCCACGCAGTAGCCAGCGCGCGCACCAGCGCAAACAGCACAGGGCGGCGTGCCAGCGGGTGCCACACCTCGCCCGCGCGCACGCCGTGGCGACAGGCGTCCACGACCCACAGCGTCGGGGACGCCAGCAGCGCGGCCACGTCGTCCAGCCGCAGCATGTGCTCGGCGCCGTTCGCAAGGCAGCGCGCAGCGGGCTGTTCGAGCAACGCATGGGCCTGCGCCACCTCGGTCAGCAGCGCGGGCACGCCGGATTGGGCGGCAGCCTGTTGCGCGCGTTGCAGGGCGGTGCGTGCTGCGCCGATGTGCAGTGACCGCAGGGCCAGCTCTGCGGCGGCAAGTTCGGCCACCGCGACAAGGGAAGGGGGCAGTCGCGTTGTGGCATCGGTGGTGGGAGCGTCTGCCAACGCAGCCGATGCTTCGTCCAGCTTGCCCAGCAGGATCAGCGTGCGCGCTGCCACCAACCGTGCCTGCAGCGCATTGGCGATGTCGCCGTGGGCCTGCAGCGTAGCCCCTGCCGACATCAGCGCCTGCGCCGGCCCACCCAGGTCGCGTTGGGCCAGGGCCACCTCAGCCTCGGCCACCACACAGCGGGCGCGGGCCACGGGCTCGTGCGTGCCAAAGCCGCGTGCGGCGCGGCGCAGCAGATCGCGGGCGCGCGGGTGCTCGCCCAGCTGGGCCATGGCAATGCCGCGCAGGGCCAGGGCCGGTGGGTCGTCGCGCAGGGCCACGCGCTGCAGGGCGGCCAGGGCGTCGCCTGCGGCCAGCGCGCGGGCGGCGGCGGAGATCAGCGAATCCATGGCGACAGACTACCGCAGCGTGCTGCTGCGATGGCACGCCAGCATGCGTGGGGGATACTTGGCCGCTTCGCTGTGCCGCCCGCCGGGTGGTGCAAATCCCCCCAAAAGACACAAGGACCCGCCATTGAAATCCGCCAGCGCCACCACTTTTGACGAGGCCTACTACCAGCGCTTTTACTTCGACAAAAAGACCAGCGTGGTGGACCCGGCGCACATGGAGCGCCTGGGCACCTTCGTGTGCAGCTACCTCAAGTACCTGCGCGTGCCGGTGAACCGCGTGCTGGATGTGGGTTGCGGCATCGGGCTGTGGAAGGGCATCGTGGCGCAGCATTTTCCAGAGGCCATGTACCAGGGTGTGGAGTTCAGCCCTTACCTGTGCGAGCGCTTTGGGTGGCAGCAGGGCTCGGTGGTGGACTACGCGGCTGATGCGCCGTATGACCTGGTCATCTGCCAGGGCGTGCTGCCCTACTTGAGCCCGCCGGATTTGAAGGCCGCGCTGCTCAACCTGGGCCGCCTGACACAAGGCGCGCTGTATGTCGAGGCTGTGTCGCGCGAGGATTTTGAGAGCGACATCATCGACGAAGAGATCACCGACAACCGCGTGTTCCGCCACCGTGCCGAGCTGTACCGGCGTGGCCTGCGCGAAGGCGCCATCGAGCTGGGTGGCGGCGTGTGGCTCAGCCGCCGGGCCGAGCTGCCGCTGTTTGCGCTGGAGCAGGCGGGCGGGCAGTGACGACGACCCCTGTGCCGCCGCCCCAGCCTCAGGCGGTGCCGCACCCACCCCATGCGGTATCGCGCCTGCGCACCGAGCGCCTGGCCCGCAGCGCCAAGCCCTTCCTGGCCCGGGGCGGCCCCAAGGGCGAGCGCTGCGCGGGCTGCCGCCTGGTGCCCAGCCACTGCATCTGCGCACTGCGCCCCGTGCTGCCCACGCGCGCGGGCATGTGCCTGCTGATGGCCGACATCGAACCGCTCAAGCCCAGCAACACCGGCTGGCTGATTGCCGATGTGGTGGCCGACACCTACGCGTATGGCTGGGCGCGCACCGAGGTGCACCCCGACCTGCTGGCGCTGCTGGCTGACCCCCAGTGGCAGCCGTATGTGGTGTTTCCGGGTGAGTTTGTGGAGCCTGGGCGCGTGGTCACGCAGGTGGGCCGCACCGAGCCGACGGGCAAGCGCCCGCTGTTCATCCTGCTCGATGCCACCTGGCCCGAGGCGCGCAAGATGTTCCGCAAGAGCCCGTACCTGGACCGCCTGCCCGTGCTGAGCCTGCAGCCCGAGCAGCTCTCACGCTACCACCTGCGCCGCTCCACGCGCACGGACCATTTCTGCACCTCCGAGGTGGGCGCGCTGTGCCTGGAGCTGGCGGGCGAGCTGCAGGCCGCACAGGCGCTGGAGGCGTACCTGGACGTGTTCACCCACCACTACCTGCAGGCCAAGCACCAGCTGCCGCCGGACGTGAACGGGGCGGCGCACGCACGGCTCCGGCTTCTGGCGCAGGGCCGCACCTGAGAGGGCCTTCGGCCTGCCGGGCCGCGTGCGTGCATGACCTGTTGCCCAAAAAGCATGCGCTGTTACCGCGTTGTTACAAGCGCTGCACCTGGCCCCCCGCAAAATTCGGCGGTGGCGCCACCACCTCTGGCGCGGCCCGTCTGTCCGGGAGGGGCAGGGGCCTGCACACCCAAAGCCAACCCGTTGGAGAACCATGAAAAACAAGATCCCCCTGTTGCTCGTCGCAACCCTCAGCCTGGCTGTCGCATCGCTGGCCCATGCCGGCAAGGCCGAGCGCGACTTTTTTGCTGCCGAGGTGGCCCCCGCGCTGAAAACCGCCGCCAGCACCCTCAAGCAATCGTGCGGCTGCGATGTGAAGATGGATGTGAAACAGGACAGCTTTCAGACCGTGGATCACCTGCGCCAGGTGCGCTACGCGGCCGGCACCATCGTGGACAACGCCCCGCGCTACTGCAACGATGCCCCTTCCAAGGCCGCAGTGTGCCAACTCAAGACCCTGGAATTTGCCCGCACCGGCACCACCGCTTTCAAGTTTGCCGCAGGCAAGGGTGCGATCACTCTCGATGAAAGCTCGTACCCCAGCTGGGACATGCTGGCCGCCGAGCTGGACAAATAAGCGCAGACTCCTTGCCCCAAGCAGCGCCCCGACACCACTGTGCGTGGTGCGGGGCGTTGGCGTTTGTAGGCGCCGTGAGGTGCCTGAATCAGGGTGCGGCAGTTGCGAACGAATCGCCGTTCCACGTGCCGGATAGCGTGCAATACCCCGCTAGCGTGGGGGGGCACCCGCAGCCACGCGGCTTTGTACCGCCTTGGTGATGCCGTCTGGTTCCAGATACGGGCTGCAGGTCTGGTACAGCGCAAACTTCTTTTCTGCCGACGTACCAACCAGTTCGGCCGACACTTCGGGCGCTGATTTCTTGAGCGCGTCGATGTGGAAGTCGTCCTCGGCCGGGTGCAGCTCCACCGCTGCTTCCAGCATGGCCGCCGCAGCGGCGCGCATGCCTTCTTGCCGGGCTTTTGCCACGCTCAGCGACAGGCCGTTGAACACATTGCCGCAGCGGATCAGGTCGATGGCGACCGCCTTGCGTGCATCGGCCTGCGCAGGTGTCCCCATGCCGTGCGTGCCATCCAGGTAGGCCCACACGTCCAGGGGTGGGGTGCCGGACGCGCACGCCCCCTGGTAGGTGCCGAAAAAGGCCTTCTTCATCATCTGCCGGCCCGCCGAGGTCTGCATGCCGCTGTCGATGACAAGCTGCTCGCCATCGGCGTGCACGGTGAACTGGTACAGGTGCGCGGCGCTGGCGCCTGCGGCCTGGGCAGGGGCGACGCAGCGGGCCTTCCAGGTCTCATGGCCGGGCATGGGTTGGTCAGACTCGCTGACCGTGCAGTCCATGCCGCGCTGCTGCATGGCATTCTTCCAGGCGGGGGCCGTCAGGCTGGCCATGTGCTGCGCTGTCACGCACACCACGGCGGTGCTGCCCAAGGAGTCCGCATAGGCACCCTGGCGGAACCCGGCAGCCGCCGCAGGCTGCGAAACCGCAACGCCCCCGATCAGAAGCCCCGCCAACACAGCAGCGCGCGGGGCGGTGGCGGGGAGCGCAATGGCGAAGGGCATGGGGGGTGTCTCCGGGCGGCAGCGCCTGGTACGGCGCAAGAAAAAGAGAAGGCGGTGGAACGGCGGCGTGCCCAGGCGCGGCCCGTCATCACACTGAAAAGCCGTCGGATTGTCGTTCAAGGCCCTGGGCACGCCGTGCTCTTGTGGCCTTGCAACGACAATGGACCATTCCCCCTCTACCGCACTGACCCGATGAAAGCTCCCCCCCGCCTACAGTCCCTCATTGAGGAAGGCCTGATCGACACCGTGGTCCGGCAGCTCATGAGCGGCAAGGAGGCCATGGTCTATGTGGTGCGCTGTGGTGATGAAACGCGCTGCGCCAAGATCTACAAAGAGGCCAACAACCGCAGCTTTCGGCAGGCGGTGGACTACACCGAAAACCGCAAGGTCAAGAACTCACGCTCGGCCCGCGCCATGGCCAAGGGCAGCAAGTTTGGCCGGCAAGAGCAAGAGGCCGCCTGGCAAAGTGCCGAGGTCGATGCGCTCTACCGCCTGGCCGCTGCCGGCGTGCGCGTGCCGCAGCCCTACAACTTTCACGACGGCGTGCTGCTGATGGAGCTGGTGACCGACGCCCACGGTGACGCCGCCCCGCGCCTGAACGATGTGAGCTTTACTCCCGAAGACGCGCGCACCCACCACGCCACGCTGGTGGCCGAGGTGGTGCGCATGCTGTGTGCGGGCGTGGTGCATGGTGACTTGTCGGAGTTCAACATCCTGCTGGCCCACCTGCCGGGCGCAGAAGGTGGTGAAGCCGGCCACGATGGCCCCGTCATCATCGACCTGCCCCAGGCCGTGGACGCTGCGGGCAACAACCACGCCCAGCGCATGCTGCTGCGCGATGTGGCCAACCTGCGCGACTTCTTCGGCCAGTTTGCCCCCGAGCTGCGCGCCACCCAATACGGCCCCGAGATCTGGAGCCTGTACCAGAGCGGCCTGCTGAGCAACGAGACGCCGCTCACCGGCATCTATGCGCCCACGCATGCCGATGTGGACATGCAGGCCGTGCTGCGCGAGATCGACGACGCACGCGACGAAGATGCAGCGCGCAGGCTGCGCATGGCGGCGGGCTGAGATTTCCCCACTGCGCTGCGCTGTGGCACCATCGCGCCCCTTTTTCTCTGCAGTTCGCTCGCCATGCCTTCCTTCCACATCCGCAACTTCTGCCCTGGCGACGAACCCGCGTTGCGCGCCGTGTTTCATGCCTCGGTGCATGGCCTGGCTTGCAAGGACTACACCGGCGAACAGCTGGCCGCCTGGGCGCCGTTGGAGCACGACGCCGCGCAATGGGCCGAGCGCATGCGGGCCAACCAGCCCTTCATCGCGCAAGCCATTGACGGCGGGGCGATAGCTGGGTTTGCCGATCTGCAGGCCAGCGGCACCATCGACATGTTTTTTGTGGCCCCGGCGTTTGCAGGCCAGGGCGTGGCCCGGGCGCTGATGGCACACCTCCATGCGCAGGCGGCGCAGCGCGGCATCACCCACTTGAACGCCCACGTGAGCCTGACCGCCGAGCCTTTTTTTGCCGCGCAGGGCTTCGCGGTGGAAGCGCGCCAGCGGGTGGAGCGCGCGGGCGTGGTGCTGCACAACGCGCGCATGGCCAAGGCGCTGGTGATGGGCTAAGGCAACTCCTGATTTGATAGCTGGTTACGCTTGTCTATCATGCGCTAGAGGCTGATTTTGCTTGTAATTCAGCCATCATGCTGTGTCTTTGCACCCGCAGGTGCCTTACAGTAGCCGCCCCGCAGCAGACAAACCCACCCACACCGGCCCACGACGGCTGACACCCCATGACCAAAGACCTGGCCCGACAGAACGAACTCAAACCCATGGCGCTGTGCGAGCCCTGCCAGGGCATCCAGCGCAACTGGCGCAAGGCGCCGGGCCACGCCGAGCTGGTGCAGCGCGGCAACCGCAAGGAAGACCGCGAGACGGGCTCCGTCACCATCACCCGCTATGTGTGCGACCGCTGCGGCACGGCGTGGGAGTATGAGAACGACAAGGGCAACCAGAAGGCGGGCTGGTCGGTGGTGGGGCGATAAGCAATCGCATCTCCATGGAGAGAGGTCAGCGCTTGTTGGATAAGCGCCAGCGGTCATTTTGGGTTCCAACCCATGGCTGGGAACGGCTTGCAGGGCTGTGCGAACGGATACACAGCCATGGCCCACAAATGGGGCACCTTTTCATCTCGTGCGTGTCACACAGGCCTATCAAGGAGATAGCCTCATGCTGCACCGCAGACGATTTCTGAGAACCACCGGCAGCGGCCTGGCCCTGGGCGGCGCCGCTTTGCTGCTGGCAGGGCGTGCCGCGTGGGCCCAGCCCAGCTACACCGTGCCGCTCGCGCAGCTGCAGGAGATGGTGGCCACGAAGTTCCCGCGCAGTGTGCCGGTGCAAGGCCTGTTCGATCTCACCCTGCAACCCCCGCGCCTGCGCCTGCTGCCTGAGGTCAATCGCCTGGGCGCCGTCATGGCGGTGGACGCGGCGGGCGCTGCACTGCGGCGCAGCCACGCGGGCACGTTCGATGTGGAGTTTGCGTTGCGCTATGAAGCCAGTGACCGCACGCTGCGCGCCCACCAGATCCGGCTGGGGCGGCTGGATTTCCCCACGCTCAAACCGGCCGTCACCGAACTGATCAATGCCTATGCCCCCGTGCTGGCCGAACAATCCCTGCGCGAAGTCACCTTGCACCAGCTGCGCCCGCAGGACACCGCCATGTTCGACGGCCTGGGATTGCAGCCCGGGCCCATCACGGTGACGGCCAAGGGGCTCACCGTGGCGTTTGTGGGCAAGCAGCCATGACGCCCGCTGGGCACGGCCGCCTTCCATCGCCGCAGCGCCAGGGTTAACTCCGTTTCCCCTCGTGGGAGCCGGTGGGGGAGACGGGGCTTCGGGGGCGCCGCGCTTGTTCTCCCTCTCCCCGCACTCTCCCACCAGGGCTGGGCCGAGGGTGGCGCAGGTTGCGCAGGTCTGTCTCGCGCAGGGGCTTGCGCTCAATCGCCCCGCACCCGCTGCGCAAACCCGCGCAGCGCGAACTGCTCCACCACAAAATCCACAAACACTCGCGTGCGCGCTGGCAGCAGCTTTTTGCTGGGGTAGTACAGCGATGTCGGCCCTGCATCCGCCCACCAGCCCGGCAGCACCCGCACCAGGTCGCCGCGCGCCAGCCAGGGCTGCGCAAACGGCATGGGCAGCACGGCCAGGCCCAGGCCCATCAGCGCGGCCTGGCACATGGCCTCGGGGTCGTCGAACACGATGCGGGGGCGGAACACTGCCGCTGCAGCGTCGCCCGCCTTGTTGCGCAGCGTGGTCACCGGCACGCGCCCCGTGCGGATGGCGCGGCGCGCAATGCCGTCCCACTGCGCCAGGTCTGCCGGGTGGCGCGGCGCCTTGCGGCCCTGCAGCAGCGCGGGGGCGGCCACCACCACCAGGTGGATCGGCCCCAGCGTGCGCGCCACCATGTCGGGGTTCAGGTTCAGGCCACCGCCAATGCCGGCATCAAAACCCTCGCCGATCAGATCCACCTGGCGGTTCTCAAAGCGCCAGTCGGGCTGGATGGCCGGGTAGCGCTGCAAAAACTCGGTGAGCAGCGGCACGATGTAGGCACGGCCAAACGCCAGGCCCATGCTCACCTTGAGCGTGCCCGCAGGCTGCTGCTCGGTCTCGGCCGCGTGGTCCACCGCATCGGCCAGCGCGGTCAGCGGCGGGCTGATCTGCGCCAGCAGGCGCTGCCCGCCTTCGGTGAGCGTGAGGCGCCGCGTGCTGCGCTGGAACAGCCGCACGCCCAGGCCTGCCTCCAGCCGCGCGACGTTCTTGCTCACGGCGGCAGGCGTCAGGCCCATGAGCCGCGCGGCGGCCGAGAAGCTGCCGCACTCGGCGGATTTGACGAACGATTCGAGGTGGCTCAGGGGTTGCATGGTTTGCATTTTCAACTGCAGGTTGAAATAGATCCAGCCCATTCCTGGCTACCCGCAAAGCAATGTTTTTCTGAAACTGCAGGTGTTCCTGGTTCCGTGAAGAACCTTTCAACCATCTGATTTTTGAGGAAAAACACCATGTCTTCTGTGCCCGATACATCCGCCCCCACCACGCTGCCTGCCAGCGCGTCACGCCTGTTGGCGGGCAAGGTGGCCTTTGTCACCGGCGGCGCGCGTGGCATCGGCGCCGCCATCGTCCAGCGCCTGGCGCGCGACGGAGCGGCGGTGGCCTTCACCTACAGCAGCTCCGAGGCCCCCGCGCAGACGCTGGTGGCGGTTATTGAAGCTGCCGGAGGCAAGGCCCTGGCGCTGCGTGCCGACAGTGCAGACGCCGCCGCCCTCACGCAAGCCATCGACACGGCCGCGCGCACGCTGGGCCGCCTCGACATCCTCGTCAACAACGCCGGCGTGGCGGTGGCGGGCGAGATCGACAGCTTTGCCCTCGCCGATTTCGACCACACGCTCAACGTGAACGTGCGCGCGGTGTTTGTGGCCACGCAGGCTGCCGTGCGCCACATGGGCCAGGGCGGTGCCTATGGCCGCGTCATCACCATCGGCAGCACCAACTCCGACCGTGTGCCATGGGCAGGCTTCAGCGTCTATGGCATGAGCAAGGCCGCCATCGTGGGCCTCACCAAAGGCCTGGCGCGCGACCTGGGGCCGCGTGGCATCACGGTGAACAACGTGCAACCCGGCCCGGTCAACACCGACATGAACCCCGCCGACGGCCCCCTGGCCAGCAACATGCACGGCATGATGGCGCTCGGCCGCCATGCCCATCCCGACGAGATCGCGGGCATGGTGGCCTATCTGGCGGGGCCGGAGTCGGGGATGGTGACCGGGGCCAGCCTGCTCATCGATGGCGGGTTTGCTGCCTGAGCCAAGGTAGCTCTGGCTCGCGGGACTTTGGGGACTTTGTGCTGGTGGGTGGCGTTGCGCGCGCGGGTTGCGCCCAGGGCGATATAGTGGCCCACCCTTCCACCTGGGACCCTTTTGTGAACCTCACCCTCCGCACTTTGCGCAATGCCTGCGCCCCTGCAGCAGCGTTGACCGCGCTGATGGTCAGCGTCTCCCTGCACGCCGCCACGCCCGCCGAGTCGGGCTATGTGGGCGAATACCGGGGGCGTTCCGTGGACACCATCACGCAACTGGCGCTGCTGGACGACAACACCTTTTGTTTTGCGGTGACGGGCGGGGTGCTGGACATGCTGATGGCGGGCCGCTGGAAGGCGGAAGGCAGCGGAGTCCGGCTACAGCAGGTGCGGCAGGACCAGACCTTGTTCCCGGCCTACGCCCGCAAGGTGGCAGCGCTGGGCGCCATGGTGGAGTTCGACTTCCACGGCCCCACGCTGTCCAGTGCCCGCGCGCCGGTGTTTGCGGTGTCGGCGGATGACAAGGCCCCGGCCACGCTGCGCCCGCTGTTTGGCCCGGACCACAGTAGCTGGTCTGAAAACTATCCGCTGCCCCCACTGCCTGCAGAGGCCGTGCGCTACTTTTACCTGGGCGACGTGGTGGAGGAAGCCCCGGGAAAGCCAGCGGTCGTGAAGGTGGTGCAGTACCGGCTGGACGGTGCCAATTCAGTGCGTGTGGGGTTTGATCCGCTGCAGGCCTTGCCGCTGATGAGCCAGCGGGCCGAGCTGAAAGGAGACATGCTGTTTCTGTCAGGCAGCCGCCTGGGCAAACGCCGGGCGCTGGACCCTGAAGTGGTGCAAACGGTGCGCACGGGTTGCATAGCCCCCGCTCTGAATCCTGGCGCCCCGCGCCCTGCGCCGAAGCAAGGCGAGACCCCGCCCCTGGAGCCCCTGAGAACGTTTACCGTCAGCCCGTCGGCCATTCAGGGCACGCCATTCTTCGAAGCCAAAAGCAACTGAGCCGTGGTGGGCAGTCGTCGGGTCGGATGAGGGCCGCCTTAGGCTGAAATCGCTGGGCCTCCGGGCGCACGCAGTGGGGTCTCGATCTGCATCTTGGCCAGCCGCAGCGCCTTGCGCATGTAGCCGCGCCACAGCACGTTGGCCAGCAGCCAGAGCACCGGCGCGGCCCACTTGGATCGGGGATGAAACGCGTGGCGCCAGCGCACCGTGGTCTGCGTGCCACCCGCCTGCGGGTCAAACCACCAGGCCCCATTGGCCCCGGTGGCCAGCCAGCGCAGTGCCCCGGTGAAGCCGCTGACGGTGTAGCTGAAGTACTGCGCCGGGTGGTAGTGCTTGAGCCTTTCTTCGGCCACGCTGCCGTCGGACAGCGCCACGGTGCGCGTCTGCCCCGGCGTGTCCCAGGCGCCCGTCTGGTCGCGCGTGCCGATCACTGCGGGCAAAGGCCCGTAGCCGGTGAACAGGGCGCGCGGGTCAATGGGCGCGATGTGCTGGAACGCCAGTGCCGGGGAGGCCTTGATGTGTGTCTGGACCGTGGCAGAGAAGGTGGTCATGGGTGAACCCGGTGCGTTGCTTCCGCCCTCTCGGGCAGTCAAGTCACTGTAGGGCGTGCGACCACACCGATAAATACCCTTCTCCGCAACGGACTGTTTGCCAAATGACCCGCAATCGCCCCTTTCCCGGGCGAAGACGCTGTGCGCCTACGCGGCGGGCGCACACGGCAGCCATCGGCGGCCTGCGCCCGTTCAGGTGGCCGATGCTTTGCGCCGCCGGGGCTTTGGAGCAGGGCCCCGCAGCTCCTGCACGCTCAGTCCGAACGCCGGGTTGTCGGCCAGCATCTCCACCGCCAGATCGATAAAGGCGCGCGCGCGGGCTGGCTGCGCCGCCCGGCTGCCGTAGTACACGTACAGGCCCAGGTGCTGGGGCACGAATTCGGTCAGCACGGGCACCAGTTGCCCGCTGCGCACCAGTGGCGCCGCCGTCACGCCGACAAGCTGGCCGATGGCGTGGCCCCCCAGCACGGCGCGGGCTTCCAGCTCGATGTCGTTGACGCAGAACGCAGGCGGTATGGCATGGGCCACGATGTCGTCGCCCACCTGGAACTCCCACGGCATGGGCTTGCCGGTGGTGGGGTGGCGAAACCCGCTGCAGCGGTGCTGCGCCAGGTCTTCGATGCGGGTGGGGGTGCCATGGCGGGCCAGGTAGTCCGGCGTGGCGCACACCACCAGCTGCAGCGCCATCAGGCGCCGCGCAATCACGCCGCCCTCGGGCGGGTAGCCCGAGCGGAAACCCACGTCCACCCGGTCCTCCACCCAGTTGCCGATGCGGTCGTCCAGCTGTACATCGGGCTCCACCAGCGGGTAGCGGCGGCAGAACACGTCGAGCACGGGCCAGACCACCTCCAGCATGATGGAGCGTGGTGCCACGATGCGCAGCGGCCCCGCAATCTCCTCGCGCCCGCGCCGCGCGCCGTGCACCGCCCGCTGCAGGGTCGCGAGGCCCGGCTGCGCGGCCTCCAGAAACTGGCGCCCCTCCTCGGTCAGGCTCAGGCTGCGCGTGGTGCGGTGGAACAGCCGCACGCCCAGGTGCGATTCGAGCTGCCCCAGCGCTAGGCTGGCGGCCTGCGGGGTGATGCCCTGGGCCGAGGCGGCCTGCCGCAGGCTGCCCAGCTCGGCGGCTTTGGCAAACGTGGCAATGGCACGCAGTTCATTGATGGCCATGGTGTCCGTTCCGAGGTATTGACAAGTTTTACTTGTGAATGAAGTCAGCAATTATGGGCTAGTGCGATGGCAATGGTCTGCCTAAAGTTCACCTCCATGGCCGCGCCTTTGCATCTCAGCGTGTTGCGTTTGCCAGAGCCCCGCTTTCAATCCCTTTCAAGGACTTCCGCCATGACGGCTTCGACTGCTCTCCCTTCCTCCTTCCCCCGCGTCTGGATGATTACCGGCGCCTCGCGCGGCATTGGCGCCCGCATTGCCGAGGCGGCGCTCGCCCAGGGCGACGCTGTGGTCGCCACGGCCCGCGATGCCGCGTCGATTGAAAAGCGCCTGGGCCCCAGCGACGCACTGTTGCCTGTGGCGCTCGACGTGACCGACGAAGCCCAGGCCCGCCACGCTGTGGGCGCCGCGCTGGAGCGCTTTGGCCGCATCGACGTGCTGGTCAACAACGCGGGCTACGGGTTGCTGGGTGCGGTGGAGGAATCCACCGCCGACGAAGTGCTGCGACTGTTCGACACCAACGTGTTCGGCCTGCTGCATGTGACCCGGGCCGTGCTGCCCGCCATGCGCGCGCGCCGCGCAGGGCACGTGATCAACATCTCGTCGCTGGGTGGCGTGCGCTCCAGTGCCGGTTTTGGCGTGTACTGCGCCACCAAGTTCGCGGTGGAAGGCCTGACCGAGGCGCTGCATGCCGAGCTGGCACCGCTGGGCATCCATGCCACGGCGGTGCAGCCCGGGTACTTCCGCACCGAGTTCCTTGATGGTGCCTCGCTGGCCGTGGCGCCACGTTTGCTGGACGACTACGCCGCCAGCGCGGGCGCCGTGCGCGAGGCTGCGCGCCGCATCAACCTGAACCAGCCTGGCGACCCCGTGCGCCTGGCCCAGGCCGTGATGAAGCTGGTGGCCAGCCGCACACCGCCGCTGCGCCTGCCACTGGGCACCGACACGCTGCAGACCATTGCCGACACGCATGCCTTCGTGGCGCAAGAGACCGCGCAGTGGCGGGCCGTAGCGGCGTCCACGGATTTTCCGGTGCAGGAGCGTGAGCAGGCCCAGGCGCTGTCTGCTGGATAGAGGCTCCTGATTTAATAGCTGTTAGTGCTTATAGGATAAGGGCGGTTTCAAGTCCAAGTGCAACAATCAAGTTAATGGACTGAATCGGGCTGTTGGGCCAAGCGAGCCAAATGCTCGGCATACACCTCAATAGGCTTGCTCCAGCCCAAAGTCATCCTGGGGCG
>NZ_JAMXAX010000138.1 GCF_023913775.1 Acidovorax facilis | reverse complement strand
GCAACGCTGAGCCAGCGCGCAAACAACGCGATCGTCGCCACGCAAACTGCATCCACCTTCTTCATCATGCCCGCGATATTCGCGGGACATGTGGCTCAACTCAAGATGCCTCGGCTGGACGCTTACGTCCCATCTGCAAATCCACCCACGTGACCACCCGCCAAGTCGGCCGCGATACCGGAAGAACCCTTGGCGGTGTCGCCGGAGCCGCCAGCGGCGCTGCCAGCACCTGGTCCGGTGCCCAGGTCGGCGCTTCTTTCGGGGCGGTTGGTGGCCCCGTTGGTATCGCGATCGGCGGCATCGCCGGTGCCTTGTTGGGTGGCCTGCTCGGCGCCACAGCGGGCTCGGTTGCTGGCAGCCGCTTGGGCGACGTCGTTGACGAGCACTACCTCGGCAACAGCGAATGCCAGGACTGCGGGGCGGTGTTCACTAGCCCCTCCCGTTCCTGACCCTGTTCCCCCGGTGCCTCAACTGGAGGCCGCTGCTCTTTCCTCTATTTCCCTTTCCATCTCTATCAATCTCCATTTCGAAAGCCCTCTCATGTCCCACCTCATCGAAACCATGGCCCATGTCGGCCAGACCCCCTGGCACCAACTGGGCAATGCCCTGCCCAAGAAACAACCCATCGACGTCTGGGCACAGGCCGCTGGCATGCAATGGCACATCCGGGAGACCCCCGTGCGCTACCTCGCCACGGACGACAGCTCGAACCTCTACGGCGAAGCCATGGAGTTCCCCGACCAGAAGGTGCTGTACCGCAGCGATACCAAGGCCCCCTTGTCTGTGGTGTCAGGCCGCTACCAAGTGGTCCAGCCCAAGGAAGTGCTGGAGTTCTACCGGGATCTCACGGAGGTCTCGGGCTACGAACTGGAAACCGCCGGTGTCCTCAAGGCCGGACGCAAGTTCTGGGCGCTGGCTCGCACTGGCAAGACCTCGGCCCTCAAGGGCAACGATGTGGTCAACGGCTATCTGTTGCTCGCCACCTCCTGCGACGGCAGTCTCGCCACCACCGCCACGCCCACCACGATCCGGGTGGTCTGCAACAACACCTTGTCCATTGCGCTCAGTGGAGCGACCAGCGCCATCAAGGTGCCTCACAGCACGACCTTTGATGCCCAGGCCGTGAAGAAGCAATTGGGTATTGCAGTCTCCCAGTGGGACAGCTTCATGTACCGCATGAAGACGCTCTCGGAGCGCAAGGTCAAGAGCCACGAGTCCATAAACTACTTCCTCAAGGTGCTCTGCCAGACGGATACCCATGCCGACCAGGCCATGGGCCTCACGAATGAGCGTGCCCTCAAGAAGGTGCAGGCCATGTATGAGGGCCAGGGCCGTGGTGCTGAACTGCAGGCCGCCAAAGGAACTGCCTGGGGCCTGCTGTGTGCCGTTACCGAGTTCGTGGACCACGAGCGGCGCGCCCGCAGCCAGGAATACCGGCTCGACAGTGCTTGGTTCGGCCAGGGCGCAGCCCTCAAGCAACGTGCGCTGGAACAGGCGCTGCAGTTGGCATCGTGAGTGCCAGGTTCAACGATCCAAAGCGCCGAAGCAAAAGAGCCTTCCTTCCATTATTTCCACTCCTTCCGCAGCAAAGCCCCGGCCCTTGAATGGGACCGGGGCTTTTTGTTGAGCGGGAGTTTTCATATCTCAAGGAGTCACCATGTCTCAATCCTCTGTTTATACGGATTCCGTTTCTGCACCGTCTTCCTCGGCAACCCCCAAGGCCCGACCTGCTTTGAAGTTGGTCAAGACAAACACCCTCAAGCGCGACGATTGGCTGGAGGTGCGCAAGGGCGGTATCGGCAGCTCCGATGCCGCCGCTGCTGTCGGCCTGCACCCCTACAAGTCCCAGCTGCAGCTGTGGATGGAGAAGACCGGGCGCGATGCCGGTCTGCCGGTGGTCGATCCCAACGATGACCAGAGCCCGATGTACTGGGGCACGCTGCTCGAACCCATTGTGGCAGCACACTACACCCGGCGCACGGGCAACCGGGTGCGGCGCGTCAATGCGGTGCTGCAACACCCTGAACATCCCTGGATGCTGGCGAACCTTGACCGCGAGGTCATGGGTGCTCCGGACGTCCAGATCCTGGAATGCAAGACGGCGGGGATCAACGGGGCCAGGCTGTGGCGCGATGGCGTGCCGGAGTATGTGCAGTTACAGGTGATGCACCAGCTGGCCGTGACCGGAAAACAGGCTGCCGATGTGGCCGTGCTCATGGGCGGTCAGGAACTGCAGGTGTTCCGGATCGAAAGGGACGCCGAGATGATCACCCAGCTCATCCAGTTGGAGCAGCAGTTCTGGGGCTATGTGGAGCGGGATCAGCAGCCACCGGCCGACGGTTCGGACTCTGCGGACCTGGCCCTGCGGTGTCTCTATCCCCGGGACAGCGGAACCACGCTGGATCTCTCGACCGACCTGGAGATGTCAGCCGTGTTCTCTGACCTCCTGTCGGTGCGCGAGGTCATCACCACCCAGACCGCACTGGAAGCCCAACTCAAGCAACGCATCCAGCAGCGCATGGGCGAAGCCACGCGGGCTCTATTCGAGACCGGGGAAGTGTCCTGGAAGCGCAGCAAGGACGGAACCGCCCTGGATACCGCGCAGTTGCTCAAGGACCGACCCGAGCTGGCACAGGCCTATTCACTCACCAAGCCAGGGAGTCGGCGGTTTCTGGTGCAGCAGTAGCTGGAGCGAAACAGACCGCAGAGCACCACATCGCATACCCATCAACCACTCACAGCGGACCTCCACCAGATCGGTGCGGGTCCGCTTCTTTTTGTCTCGAAAGGATTCACCATGCTCAAAGGTTTGGCATTGACACCCCCGGTCATTGGCCGGATATCGATTGGCAAAGTCGTGGAGAAGAACGGCAAGCGCTTGCCGGAGAAGGATGACGAATTCACCATCACCAGCCAGGTGCAAAACCGTGATGGCTGGGTGAACCACCCGCTCGATGAACAGTTGCGTAAAGACAAGAACACAAAGCTGCGCAGCATTCCCGTGCGCCTGCTGTTCGACGATCCGGACCTGAGCCTGCGGGCGAACTACACGATGTTTGACCGATCCACCGGACGGCCCCTGTGTGTGGGCAACGGGGAAACCTGCAAGCGGGCCACGCTGTCTGGAATGCAGAGCTTCGCGTGTTCGTCACCACAGTCCTGTCCTTTGGCCGAAGGCGGCAACTGCAAGCCCTACGGGCGCCTGAATGTGCGCATCGATGTGGAGGGAGTCGGGAGTGATGAGCTGGGCAGCTTTGTGCTGCGCACCACCGGGTTCAACAGCATCAGGACGCTTGCGGCACGGTTGCGCTACTTCCATGCGTTGTCGGGTGGCTTGTTGTCCACCTTGCCACTGGAGCTGCGCTTGCGCGGGAAGTCCACGACGCTTTCGCACCGCACGCCGATCTACTACGTGGACCTCACGCTCAGGGCGGAAACCACGCTGGCGCAGGCCATCCAGAGTGCCCGCACGGAGTGGGAGGCGCGCAAAGCGGCGGGGATGGATCAGGCAGCGCTGGATGGCGCGGCCAGGGCCGGGTTTGCACTTGGTGAGTTTGAGGAGTCCGAAGAGGATGGAGCTGCCGTGGTCGAGGAGTTTTATCCGGACACGGAAGGAAGCCCAGGAGACGGACTGGACCAGACCCCTCAAGACGCCGGGCACGGGCCATCGCAGCCACAGAGCACACGACAGCGGCAATCTGGACCACACCGCAACCTTGGCCACAAGCTGGGGGAACGGCTGAAGGTCCAGGGCATGGTGCCAACTGGCGCAACTCGCTCGGGATCGGTTGTGGATGCAGGGGTGGGACATGGCAGCGGCTGACAAGGCAGAGAAGCCGCGCGCCAGTCGCCCTGCATCGTTGGCGCAGGTGTATACGGCGGGGCTGCAGTGGAAGACGGAGCCGATGGTTATGGCGTTCGCGCAGGATGCCCCATCCACAACCTCTCTGCATCGCTTGCCGCTGGTATGCCATTTGGAGGAATCGCCAGGAGGTCACCACACTCTGTGGACGGCGCTGTGGCAGGCAGCATGTCTGTTGCGTCCGGAGGTCTCGCCGGTTCAGTGGCGGCCCCGGGTGCGACGCTTGGCACGCGTAGCGAATGCACTGATCCCCGAGGGGGAAACGGAGGTTGACGTACCGCGGGCGCATGAGGCAGCACAGGCCACTATGCGAACGCAACTGGATGAGCGAATCACGGAGTGGGTTCGTCGCCTGCTGCCGTCTTCCCGGAAGCCAACGGCAGGTCACTTTCGTTCCGAGATCTCTGTTCTTGAAAGTGCGGAACTGGATCTCGATGCGATGGAGGATTGCCGCAAGGAAGGTGGCGTCACGCTGCTGGCTTGGCGGCGCCGAAGGGATTCCGTGTCCAAGGCGAAGTCCCTGCCCAACGCAGCGAATTGCCCTCCAAAGCAGGGTTACTGGCAATGGCGTGTAGTGGCCGGGCTGGAGGGAGCGGAAGGCTCGGGAGACAGTGGCAACCGGGCACAGCCAGAGGGGCGATTCCAGCCACGGTCGGTGTTGCTGCTGCCCCAGGAGGCGGAGGCGGTTTGGGGATGCGGGTATGGGATGCGGCTGGATCCGGCTGCATCCTGGGAGTCCGCCTCACTGGGATACTGCGGTCATCGGCAACTGCGCAGCCTGTATGGAAGTTGTACTGCGGTGGAGGTGGTGCGGGTGCTGATGCTCAGGCCGAAGCCCAGGATGATGGGCTTGATGGCCCCGGACAACCATCGTCTTGTCTGACCACCCCTGGCTTGGGCTAGGGGTGGCCTTTTTTCTTTCCGCACCTGCTGTGCCTCAGCCGCCCGCATCGGCGACAAAGTAGTCGGTCTTCACGGGTTGGACGCTCACGGAGGCTTGGGATTTCTTCTGATCCTCCAAGTACTTCAGCTCGTACGAGATTTGCACTGTCCGGGTCTTTTTCTTGAATTCGTAGTTGTACGTGGCAGTGCACGAATACCTGCCAAGCTCCTTGTCGGACTCGGTGGTGGAGACATTGGACAGGTAGCGCTTGCCGAGGTGGGGCTTGATCCTTGAGTCAAATCCACCGACTTTGTCGATATGCGAGTGGATGACCTCCAGGACTTCTTTTTTGGCCTCGTCGTCATTGCAGGTCAGGTGGTTGTTGCCGCACGCCGTCAGGCCGCATGCCAGTGACAAGGCAACGATGGCGGCAATGGGTTTGGGCATGCTGGTGTTGATGGGTTGCATGTTGGAGTTTTGTTGGTTGAGGTGATGACCTGTGCCGGGTGCTCCGGCACAGGTCATCTGGAGGGAGCCGGGTTGCGGCATTTCAAGGAGATAGGGCCGCAGAGTCGGGAGAAACAGCACGGCCCAAGTGAGGCTATTTCCGCAGGTAGAACACGTAGTAAATCAAGGGGGCAAACGGGTTCGAGAGGATCAAAATCAAAAAGCCAATGGGCTTCTTTTTGACGACGCAGTGACCGAAGCAGATCAGCCAGAGCAGTACGTAAACGGGGATTAAGAGCAGCAGGAGAGCTTTCATCGAGAGACTTTCAGATTTGGGCCACCAGGACTTGGCGCTTTTGGGTGTATTCCGCCTCTGTCAGGAGGCCTTCGTCGAAGAGCTCTTTCAGTTCCCGCAGCGACTCTTTGGCGCGTTGAGAAGGGCTGGCATTCGACACATGCCGTTTGACGGTGTCCACGATGGCGGTCAGCATTTCTGCGAAGAGCGCGACATTGGAGCTCTTGGGTACGTTCGACCTGAAAACGTAGGTGCCGTTGATCGTTAACACGCTTTCCAGTCGGCCCCCTTGAAACTGCACATCCTTGATGTCACCGAGGAGCAGATGGAAAGGCGTCTCCAGCATGTTGTGCACATGCAGGGCTGATCGGGTCAACAGCAGTCCGTCCTTGGCATTGCCAAAGACGGTGTTGTCGATCAACGCCAGTACATCGTCCACGCCGTCGTTGCCACCGAACTCGGAGACGGCGTTTGTCAGCTTCTTGGGTGAGATGTGGGGAGAGAAGAGGATCTTGTCGTCGTTGATGCTGGACCGGTAGGTCGCGAGGATTTCTTGGATTTCTTCTTCCATTGCTTTGCTCACTGTTCGATGCTGCGTTTGGTGTGAATAGCTTGAAGCTCCCCGCAATCCGGAGGGAATTGCTTCGCTTTGCAGCGGTGTCCTTGTCCTTCGCGCGATCCCTGCGGAAATCGATATGTGAAGCAAACACCGTAGATGCAAATTTATCAGAAAAGCATCCTCACCCGGTGTCCGCCAAGCCCCAAGCACCCACTTCGCTGCCCGATCCCTCCAATCTTCGGGACGTGCTTGCCTATTGGATGCGCCTCAAGCGGGTGGAAAAGGGTTGGTCGCAAGAGCGGCTTGCGATGGAGTGCGACCTTGACAGGACGTATGTGTCAGCGGTGGAACGATCCCGCTGGAATGTGTCGCTGTCCAACATCGAGCGCTTTGCGCAGGCGCTGGATGTGGAGCCTTGGATGTTGCTCAGGCCGCCAGGCAGGTAAGAGCGAGCAGCGTCAAGGCGCGTCTCAAACCGCTGGGGCCGGACGCTCGCAGCTCACCCTGCCGCTGAGTGCGGTCGACTGCGAACGCGCCAACGACGAAGCCTAGCGATCACAATGAAGGTCACGCCTCCACGATGCGGACCACCTGCGCAGCTACAGGCAGGAACAGCCATCGCTCCAAGACCGCCTCACCTGTGGCCGTCTGAACGGCCTGCGCGTACTCGGCCAGTTGGCCACCGTGCTCTAGGGCCAACCTGTCATCAGCTCCAGCGCCTTTCGGGTTCGCCTTGTGATCGAACAGGATGCGTCCTCCGGCAACCTTGAGCAGAAAGTCAATCTGACCACGTGCTATCGCGCCGTCCGCCCGTCTGGCTTCGAAGGGCACTTCAGCAAGCGCCTCGCCATCCGGCCACCGGCCTCGCCACCAGTTCGTGAAGGCATTGACCTGATCAAGCGCCGCCTGCGGCTCGACGGCGTCCTCCACCCCCCAACGGGCAAGAATCTCCTTGACGTCATCAAGGCTGACTCCTTGTGCCGGGTCGGCCGCGGCGTAGGCAATGCAGTTATGAAGTGCAGAGCCCAGCAGCGTGATGTCTGTGTGCGCCTGGACAACGATGCGCTTGCCGACAGTCTCCACCGAATCCACCTTGAAGCCAGCGACTTCGGCGGCACTAGGACGCACCCAGAGCGGCGCATGGACCTTCGACGCTCGGGGCGGATAGAACCGCAGCGCCTCTTTAACTCTAGCAGGAGGCTCTTCCTGGGTCTTCTCCAACGGCCAGTCGGTGGCGACACAGCTGATGTCGACACCGTCGATGACTCGCTTGATTGTTCCTGGCCAGAACGTACCCGCTGCTTTGGCCTCCCACAGCCAGTGCAGCGGGGGCGGCTCCGCGGCAGAACCGGGCTTCGAAATCAGCACGATCTGATCGCGAGCGCGGGTCAGCGTGACGTAAAGAAGCCGCTGGTTCTCCTCCACCGCTGACTGTGCTGCGGCCTTCCCAATGGGCGCGGCCTCTGCTTCTTCAGACTCGCCAACGCCCTCCGTCGCACCGAATGGGTAAGGCCAGAAGTGGATAAATCGGTTGGCTAACGGAGCAGCGGCATCAAACACGCCGTCCGTCCGCGCCCGAACCTCCCACAAGTCAGTCCGGCTCGGATGGTCGAGGCCAACGACTACCACAACAGGCCACTCCAAGCCTTTAGCGCCATGGAACGTCATCACTTCGACAGCGCCGTGGCCGGCGGCCGCTCGGCCATCCTTGCCCTCAACGTCCAGCTCTTGCATCCACAGCAGGAGTCCGTTGAGCGTGGCCGGCTGGCCCGAGCCGAGGCACTCCTCCTCGTACTGACGCCCCAGACCGAGAAGCTGTTCCACATTGGCGAGCCGAACTTGCGCTGCGCGCTTGTTCGCCGACCAGCTATGGCAGAAGTTCGCAACGCCTGACTCAGCCTTGGCCAGGCGCAGCGCTTCGAACGGTGTTAGGGAAAGCAGCCTGTCCCGCAGGGAGTCAATCCGAGCCAGAAGCGGATGAGCACCAGGCCCCGTGACCTTCCAAGAACTCAACGGCGGCTCCCACACGCCCTCGGCGTCCAGCTTCGCCTCGGACAGGAACTGCAGGCGGTCGTCTAGCCATTGCTCTGGCTCTAGAGCGCCTGTGAGTCCGACAACGACTGCAGACGCTACGGTGTCAGATCGGTCATGCAAGCGACGCAAGCACGCTAGAACCAGCTGAGCCTCAGGAGTTGACATCAGGCCTGGCCTTTCGGCGGCGACCGGAATGCTCCAACGGCTCAATGCGCCGACGACGTCCTTCAGCGCTGAGTTCGTGCGGCACAGGACGGCGATGTCTGCCGGCTTTACCTCCCGCATCAACTTGGTGTCCTTGTCGTAAATCTGCGCCTTACTCTCCAGCAACTGAGTCAGCGCAGGCCCTAGACCGGTCACATCAAGGCTCCTCTTTTTCGGCGGGATCGCGAATGTCCAGTTCTGAAGGTCAACGCTGCCAGCGATAGCCGCCCGTGTAGGCTTCAGCGCGACATCCGCCGCGGGTGTCGGCGCGAACGTCTCCACGAACGCCTCGTTCGTCAGCTTCACCAGCGCCGGGGTAGACCGATAAGAGTCCGCTAGCGCCGCTCCCACCTTGCCACCCCAAGCAGCCATCGAGTCCAGAAGCTGCTGGATGAGCGCCGAGTCCGTGCCTCTGAAACCATAGATGGCTTGCTTACGGTCGCCCACCCAGACGGACGACTTCGCAAGTTTTGCGAGCTCGATGAAGATGGCCAGTTGCAAGGGGTTGGTGTCCTGGAACTCATCGACCAGCACCAGATCGAGCTCCTCGCGCAGTGCCTGCTGGACGATTTCGCTAGTCTGCAGCCCTCGCAGGAGCAATACCTCTTGATCGGTAAAGTCGACCACTCCCATTTCCCGCTTAGCATCTGCGAAGGCTTGCAGCCCACGGCTTGCGATGCCGAACACAAGACCCAGGTACTCACGCACGTCCTGATGAAACTCAGCACTCGCCCCGTGACGATTAGCTGCAGCGTGGAGAGGGGTAACGATTTCTTTCTGCGGCGCCCCTGCATTGAGCTTAGCCAGCCCAACCCACACGCTCCAAGGCAAGCGCCCACGCTCTAGCTGCTCTCTGGCATCGAGGCACTTGTCGATGCCCTTCCTGAAAACCTCGGTCTGTTTGTTCTTACCCCAGGCCTCCTGTAGCTCGGCAATTGCGACGTCGAGCGCCCCTGCCAATTCCGCCAGCAGACCGTTGACCGGCGCCGGCCAGGACGCGAGCATGGCGTCGGCATTCACTGCACCCATCGCCGCAACCTGAGCCGGCGACAAGTTGTTCTCGCGGGCCGCACCCATGATCTTGCGCAAAGTTTCGGCTATGGCTGCTTCGCGCTTTTGCTCTCGGCTATCCGTGCTGTACTTGGCTTGGCCGATGTCGAGCCGATGCGCGACTTCAACAAGCCGACGAACCTCTTCGGGCGTCTGAACACTTTCCAGAGCAATCCGGGCGATTCGAGACGCTTGCAGCTCGTCAAGGATCTGCTGATCCGGAGAAACACCCAGCTCAAAGCAAAAGCGCTGAATGAGCTGCCCACACACGCTATTGATGGTGCCGATACGGGCCTGCCCTACGGCCGCCGCCAAATCCAGGCGCCCCTTCTTGAGAAGAGTGGATCGCGCTCGTTCGCGGAGTTCAGTTGCAGCCTTGACGGTGAAGGTCGTCGCAATGACTGCAGGAGCCCTGGCCGACTTGTCCTCGAGACGACTCGCCAGCAGGTGCGTCAGGTAGTACGTCTTTCCGCTTCCAGCGCCAGCGCGCACGAACTCGATGCTCATCTTGTTGTCGCCGCTCATGCTTCACCCTCCGCCTGACCGAAAAGGCGAACGTAGTCGAGGTGCCAAGGCCCAAGCGTTCTAAGTGGCAAGCAACCATCCGGCGGCACCGTGGGTGCAGGCAGCAGCCCATCCCCGATGACATCCACCTCCCCGGCCTGCCACTGCTGAACACGCCACTCCCAAGATGCGGCTGCCCCCTTCACCAGCAATCCCGTCGTCTGGCCGTCCTTGGGCGAAATGACTCGAGCCTTGTCGCCGAACACACCATCGTTAAGGGTCGAGAGGCCGCCATCGAGGAAGGTGAAGAACCCGACTGCGACGGGCGGGGCGCCCGTCTCCTGCTCCACCATGTGCGCATAGAGCGCCAACTGGAGGAAGTCGCCACCGGCCAGCTTGTCGCGATATCGCGCCGCGCGCGACCATTTCAGATCCAGCGCAGCGGTTGCGCCCTTGTCGAGATAGAGAAGTAAATCGGTGTCACCTCGCAGCGGGAGAGCTCCAAGCGCGCCCTTCAAAGACCTCTCAGCTTCAACTCGCTTCACGCCAGCAGCGTTCAGATAGGCAACCAGGGAGATGATGCCTCCGAGAGCTGCTGCCTTGAACTGGGTCAACTGCATAGAGCTGCCGGGGGCCAACAACGGCATCCCTTCAGTTTTCAGCAGCTTGTCGGCGGCTGGCCCGAACCAGTCCTCTACCTGTTTCGGACTCCACCCAAGCGCTGCCGGGTCAGACAGAAGTATCTGCACGAGACGATGCGCCAGCGTGCCCAGAAGCCGAGTATCTTGCTCAGGTGCATGCATGTTGCCGGCTCGCAGATGCGCCGCATCCTGCAGCACTGCCAGCGCAGGGTTGTTGAAGGCGACCTCCAGCGACGAGAACGATTGCGCGTCCCTGCGCGTTGGAGCCGGAAACGTCCCCCGCCATTTGGCTCCAGGGTCAAACCTCCAGGCTCCCCTTGCCAGCGGCAGCTCCTGAGCAGCGACCGCAACCTTCCCCAGGTCGTCATGCTCAAGTACGGTGATGCGCAACTGCGGAGCGACAACGCTCACGAGCTGCCAAGCGGGGTGCAACTCAGCCCCCTCGGGCGGCAGCACCAGGACCAGGCGTTTGCGGGCAGCAAGAATGGGCCGAATCCAAAGGGTCATCATGGCGGCCATCTCGGCGCCGGGATCAAGCAGATCCACGCCTGCGGCTTTCAGGGCGTCAAGCTCAACTTGAAGCCAGGGGTGCGCAGCCGGCAGTTTCGGGCTGCCAGGCATCCACCAGATGACCTCGTCAGCGGATTCGACCGCGCAAGCAGCGACAGACGCAGCGCTTGCCACGCAACCGACTTCGGCTACAGCCAGGGTGTTAGCGGCATCTGCCGTCGTTTGGGCAACCAGCTGCTCCAGCAACCGAGGCTTCACCATGTCAGCAGCAGAAGTCCGGAGGTCGTTGAGCGCATCCATTACCGCGGAACACTGGGAAACGGCGGAGCGCAAATCAGCTTCTCCAACACCCCGTTCCTCAATGACCTTCAGCAACCTAGCCTGCAACGCTGAACGCAGCAACCCAACGCGGTTCACGACGAGGTCGAGTGGTGCACCAGCAAGCCTGTCGTATCGTGGCCCCTCCAGCCACTCCGTCACCTTACGGTCTGCTTCGGGCTCAAGCTCTGCTCGAAGCTCATCGCGAACAGTAGTCCAGGCCTGTCCACCAATACCTGGCTCGGCCGCGAAAGCCCTGCCGAGCCGTCGCCGGACACTGGCGGGGAGCGGTCCTACAGGATGCATGAGAAAGTCCAGCAACCGAGCCGGCTCCACGGGGTCCCACAGCGTCTCCAGCGCCAGTGGAAGAGCCTGTACCGTCGGGCGCAGCGAACTTGACTCGCTATACCCACATATTGGGACGCCGGTGGCTCTGAGCGTCTCATCCAGCGACGAACCCAGAGCTGGTTCATCGCAAACGATCAGGCGTGCCGCAACTGGGGCTGTGTGATATTGGTTGGACAGCCAATGCTCTGCTGCCTCGACTGACAGCGGACGCATGACCGCGATAGATCCATCTGCCGCAAACGCACCCACCGGGGCAAGGGTGCCTTCGACTGCCGCTGCCAAGCATCGCTGCTGGACCGCACCGAGGTCCCCTGCGGCCTGTGCCTGCCTCGGAAGTATGATTTCGACTGGAAGCTGCTCCAAAACAGACCGCCAACGCAAGGGGAACGCAGCGAGCGGCTCCAGCACCAGAACCTTTTCAATCGGGATGCGACGTTTGGCGATGCGTTCGGCCACCAGCGCCAAGCGTTCACCTTCGCCGAACCCGATCCGGCCGACGGCTGCAGCCTCTACAGCGGCCATGTCGCCGAGCCTGCTTGGCCATCCCTCGCGAGATTTGCCGTCCCAGCCGGCAAGAAACCATTCATCTCGCCAGGCCAACAGTGCCGCGGCGGTTCCCATCTCGTCAGCCTGCAGGCTGCTGTGAAAGAACCGCCCTGGAGCGTCAGCTGCCCTCAAAGCTACCAAAAAGGCAGCGGTGCGCCTAGCCATGACCGTAGGCGGCCCGGCAAGGCCAAGCTGGACCTCCAGCAGCCCAAGAAAAGCTGGAGGACTCAGGACAGGTCTGCCCAAATGCGGCGCGGCAGCAGCACCCTGCCATCCACCAGCATGAAGGCTGAATGTGATTTTCATATTGTCTCGCTCCCTAGAATCAGTCTGCCCGTCTTAACCTATCCAGTCAATGATTGGAATCGAACTCTTATCGACCGCACGCTCTCTTTCAGATAAGGATTTCCGGACGTGCCCAGGCCAACGATTTCCGAGCAACTGACGAAACCGAGCAGTAGCTAGAGGCGCTGCGTTTCGTCACCAGGGGAATGCGTCAAAAGGGGGCCGAGCCGCATCTCAGAGAAGGTTGACCGTCAAAGAGGCAGGGCGCGGCGCGCTGCATCTAGTCGTTCAAGCACGACGGTACACGGGCAAACCAGGCGCTCGGCCGCTCAAAGGTAAAAAACCGGAAGCGCTGCCCTCTTCCGGCCATAGAACTATTTCGGCCTCCAGATCGAACGGAAGTACCCACAGGTTCAGTCCGGTGCCCAACTGAAAAGGAGCCAATGGTCTAGTGAAAAACTCTGTGCGTGGGTAGATGAGCGCTAGGTCGCCTTTACCACCTTGGTACTTGTGGGCATAGGCAAAGAGTTGATAAAAGTCCGCTTGGGCTAGTCCGTAGTGCTTATCCATCAATGATTCGTCGATCATTTTCCATTTCGCGTCTAGCACAATGCTCTGTCTTCCAGCCGCCTCTACCAACATATCCGGCTTGAGAGTGAATTTTTTCCCCCCAAGATGCGTGCAGAGAGAATGCCGAGTGCTTTGTTCGATGAGGCGGGTGTCGGAATGCAGGCTGCTGCGCAAGCTATTCGCAACGGTGCGCTCAAACAGTCGGTCCATTGCGAACATGAAGCTCAGACCGTGCGTGAGACCAGCAAGCGATAGGGGCATCTGTTGCCCAAGTACCAACTCACACCAAGGCCTGGCATCAGCGTAGTGGGCCATCAGCCGGTCGGACCGCCAGGCGCGGAAGTCGGATACGGCGTCTGTGCTACGAGGAACCTCCACAAACAGTGCTGACAGCTCACGCGCCAACCTCCAATTGTCAGGATGTTCAGAACAGTCACACACCTTCTTCAGCGCGCTTTTGAGCAACCGGTTTTCTGGCCGGTCGTGCAAGTAAACATCGTGGCGAATGTTGAAAATGTGGTCACGCCCAGGCGGCTGCCGCAACTGACGGGTGAGATCCAGGCGGCCACGCAGGAATCTTTGTGTTTCCTCAACCCGGACGTAGTCGCTGCGCACGCCGCGCCGGACCACACGTTCCAATGCGAGGAGAAAGCGGTTCATCACCCACTCCGTCAATGGGAAATCGAAGCGCTCAATAGCTGCCTCGCCAACCTCGCGCACAGGAAGGTCGAGGGCACGACCCAGCAGTTTGCGCAACAGCGCACGAGCATCCTCCACGACATGTTCGCCGAGGCCATCGACATGCTTGGGCAATATCTCCACCGTTGTACCGCAGGGAGTCTCGATCACGCCAACATAGCCGTCAAGCCGGAGCCACTGTCGACTCTCGACTTGCAGTAGAGTCGCTCCGTTGCTCCGAAAGCCACCGGCCAGACGGCATAGATAGTCGAATGCCGAGTCCGACACGGATGCTTGATCGAGGGTGGGCTGAACAGTGCCCGTTGTCAACCGCGCGAACTCGCGCACGGTGACCAAAGATCGGAGCGCCACTACTGCTTTCCGAAGATCTGTCGGTAACTTTCGATCAACCCGAACGCGTCCGGATTCAATGTCCACCGCCGGTCTTGTATGCGTTCCGTCTGTCCAGGAAACAGTTTGGCTGCGTCACCTGGCGGCTTCCGGATGAACTGGAATTGAGTAGCCGATTTGTTCGGGTCATTCAGGACCCAACCGATGCGCTCCCAGTCATCGAAGAAGTACTCTTGCAGCAGCGGCAGCAACTGATTCCGAAACACCCCTGCCAACGCGCTCAGCGTATTTCCGCCCTTCGCGGCGAGCGGCATGAAGTAGGCATGACCAATGCAATGCTCGCGATCAAGAAGAATTTCAATGCGCTGGTTGATCACCCGCAGCAGCGCCCCGATACCAACACCATTAACATCGACATGATCGAGCAGCTCCGGTTGGGGAGCCATTTCCTTGAACGTGAGTAAGCGACCAGCCGTACCACCTTGAACAGTCCCGCGACATCTCGCAAGATCGTGTGCACGTAAACCATCGTGGACACCATGCTCAAAGATTCAGAGACACCGAGATATGCGACGCGGCGTACCC
>NZ_JAMXAX010000137.1 GCF_023913775.1 Acidovorax facilis | reverse complement strand
GGCAACGCTGAGCCAGCGCGCAAACAACGCGATCGTCGCCACGCAAACTGCATCCACCTTCTTCATCATGCCCGCGATATTCGCGGGACATGTGGCTCAACTCAAGATGCCTCGGCTGGACGCTTACGCCTGAGCGGTGCCACTACCGGGTATGCCGCCGGCCTGGCAGTGGATGACGCAGCGAAGGATGTCGTCTACGACTACGACGCTTGGAACGTCCTGGTCGAGCTTGACAATGGAGAGGTTCTCAGGATCGGCAGCCGCAAATACTACGGAAGCCATTTCGAGGCCGGACAACGCATTGAGATCTATTCACCCATTGCGGCCGACGGCAGCGCACTCTTCAGGCCGGCAAAGTAGTCTGTGTTACTCAGGGTGTCCAAGCGCCACTAGGTCCTTCCCGGCCAGGTCACTCGGAGTGCCACCCTCCCCTGCCCGGTAGCCCGATAGAGGATGCGCCCTCCGTCCTGATGAAGACTCAGCTCTAGTCGAGTTAGTTCGCCGCGTGTGTCCGTGCCGGCGAGAGCGCGCAGCTGGTCATAGTGCCCAGCAGGAAGCGCTGCCGGCGGGTAGGCCGTCCAATCAACCGGCGGCATCGTTTTTTCGAAGGCCGTGGCGCCTTGCTCTACCTCGAACTCAATCGTTTGCTTCTTTTCGCATGCTTTGAGGATTGCCGCGCTTGTGGAGCGAGAAAAGCAGATAGTTGACATTCGAGTTCCTGAGCTGGCCGCGAAAATTGCTAGCGCCGCGCTTCCTGTCGCCACGCTTCGAACTCGGCCGGATCGATAGCGGTCACGCGGAGCTTTCGGCGCTGCCAGGCACCGAAGTTTGCTCGTTCGATCGTGTCCTTGAACTCGCCTTTTTCCGGTGCGAACGACGAGATCGAGTGTTTGTCTGAGTCTGCAGCAAACTGGTGTACCAATGCGACCTTCTCTTCGAGTGTGAGCGCCTTGATCGCGTCGGAGGTCTTCTTTCGCAAAAAGTCCTCCTGGAGGCTTTTTAGGCGATCGCCCTTCCCTATCCCATTCGCGGGCGGAAGGCTCTTGTCAACCGGAGTCGAAGGCTTCTGCTCCTCTTGCTGCAAGCGGGCCTGCAGGTCAGCACCCCAGTCGTCGGTGATGGCTCGCCTGTAGATCGCTCCTATGTTAGGGGAGGCGCCCTCCTCGCGTTTGGACGCGACGTACTCATTTGCGCGCTGAATGCTCAGAGCGACGGCCTCTGGCGCTCGGTCGCGCAGGTACTCCATCTGCAGCTGCGCGCTTATCTTGATCTGGGCTTCGCTAAATGCTCCAGACGACTCAGCTGAAAGTGCAAGCTGGTCCTTTTGCGCCACCGAGAACCAGAGACCAAGGACCTTGCGCCCCTGAGTCTTGAAGTTCACCGAAACGGCTACATCGCTGATCTCCGACTCATTGATTTTCTTCACTGGACCACTGATCACCCATTGGTTCAGGCGCTTGAACTCGGTGTACTCAGTGGCGGCGATTCCCATGTAGTCGCGGTACTGTTCAAGCGTGAAGTACGGTGTGCGCTGGACCCCTACGTAATCCTTACAGAGCTTGTAGACGAGGGCGTCATACTTCCCGCTGTAAGAGTTGAAGATCGACCAGTTGAAGATGTGGAAGATCGAGCTGTAGCTGTCGAGGCTTTCGATCGAACGGCGGATTAGCTTGGGGAAGATCACCCCTACTCGGCTTGAGCTGACGAACCACTCTGAGATAAACCCCGCGCCCACCATCGCCGGGCTTCCATCCTTCTCGAGCAAATTGTAGTGAAGAGGCTCGATGCGAATTTGCTCCAGATCTCGCTTGAGCTCGGACGTCTTTGGCTCGTAGCCCAGGCGTTCTGCCAACGTGGAAGTGCTGATGTAGCAGGGCTCTCCATCGACCAGTGCCCTTCCCGTTTGCTCAAAGAGCTCGCGGTAGCGCCTGATGAGCAAAAGCCAGAGCTTGTACTGGACCAGGGTAATGCTGTGCCGAACGTGAATAAATTCCTGGGGCGTGCGAAACACCGGCTGAGGCCTTTGTGCATCCGATATCAGTTCAAGCTGCATGCGATCAATGGTCTAGGTGGAGATGGTGCGCCACTAGACTATACGACATGTGCCGATCGGCACAAAGCAAAAATTCTTGCACCGGGGAGGGGGTTTTCTAGACCATAGCTCCGAGTTGCTCATAGGGGGGGGTTCTCTAGTCCATTCTTCGCCGCCCCGAATCCCAGGGGTTTTTCTAGTCCATTGACACTGATCTGCGGCGCAAGGGGGATCTCTAGACCTTGGCTCTTAGTCATCTAGGCAGGGGGATTTCTAGACCATACCATTCGCGGCCCGTTTGAGGTTGTCGAGCTATGGGCTGGGCACGCCATTGGCACTCCCGTGTGGTGCATGTTCAAGTTATCCACAGGTTTCAGGGGATCTCTAGGCGATAGGTGGGGGATTCACTAGACCATAGGGGGAGATCACTAGACCATCAGGACCTTGGGGGAGGGGGTTTTCTATACCTTTCCGGGGGGGTTTTCCTAGTCCATGTGCACGCTAACTCATTGATTTTAAAAGAGAAAATAGGGTCCTAAAGATTGAAACTGCTTTTATTAAAAGAGTGCAGTAGTAAGGGCTGTGGATAAGTGAGGGTCGCGCCATCCATGAGCCTCTTTACTGCCCTCTTTTTCTGAAAAGAATACAAAAAACATCCAGATCGAGCGAAAACGTACTGTTTTTTGTTCAGAAACGATTCCAATCCGTTCAGTTCAGTTGCACAATTGGAGCATTCCACCAATTTTCGGATAGGAGTCGATTTTTGATACTGCTATCCATCCATCAATGCAGCAGCCCAACGAAAAGGTTCGAACATGAATACAGCAAGTAAGACGTCTAGAAAACTCTCTGCCAAACGTTCTTGGACTCTTCAAGATCTAGAGGACATTGAGGAGCGCGTTGGGCAGACCATCGACCTGGTTCGAGATGCGATGCTCGCACCCGATTCAGTCAAGTCTGCACCGACCTTTTCGAGTGCTCAGCTGCTGTCATTCTGCGGCATCGACAAGAGCAAGTTCAACTACAGGCTGAGCAAGGGCAACCTTCCGGATGGGATGCGTGGAGACGCAACTCGACGGAGGTTTACATTGTCTGAGCTTCAGCAATGGGTGCGAGCCTGTCGGCCGAATAAGCAGAGGCCTGTTGGGGCCCAGGGCTGCGTGATCTCTGTGGTGAATTTCAAGGGGGGCGTCGGGAAGACTTCCAACGCAGTTACGCTCGCGCAGGGTCTGAGTTTGCGTGGTCACAGCGTACTGGTGATTGATATGGACGCTCAGGCTTCCATGACCAACCTGATGGGGGTTGTGGGCGACCAGGACGGCGGTGGAGATGACGACCGAACGGTGTTGCCACTACTGGTTGGCGCTGAACCAAATATCGACTACGCAGTGCAGACCAGCTATTGGGCTGGTATCGATGTGGTTGCCGCGGACCTGGGGTTGTACTCCGCAGAGTTTGCGCTGCCATCTAGGCAGAAGGACAACCCGAACTTCGAGTTTTGGCACGTGCTACGTGATGGGCTGCACACGGCACGGGAGAACTATGACGTCGTCATCATCGACACGCCACCTTCGCTGTCGTACACCACGGTGAACGCCATCTTGGCCAGTGACGGGCTGGTCATGCCCTTGCCGCCATCGCAACTTGACTTCCTTTCGTCGGCGCAGTTCTGGAGCCTTATTAACGATCTGCTCACTCAGCTGATTACGAAGCGTGGCGGCACGAAGGAATTTGCCTTTATCGACGTACTGCTTTCCAAAGTGGATACGAACGATCCATCTTGCAGTGTGGTGCGCGAGTGGATTCAGGCGGCGTACACAGATGCCGTGATACCTATTGAGATCCCTAAGACTACTGCGACCTCGTCTGCGAGTGCAGAATTCGGGACGATCTATGACCTCGACGTGTCGAAGGTGAACGCACGGACCTATCGTCGCGCGTTCGAGGCATACGAGCGTATGGCTGAATTGATCGAAGAGCAGATCATCACTTGGTGGTCACGTGAAGGAGCGCAGAAATGAGCTTGAAGGACAAGAAAGATCGCGTCGACTTTTCGTTGCTGGGGACGAAGCGCAACAGCAGTGAACGCAGGGCGGGTGCAGTGGTGTCGACGGTGGCTGATGATGCAGTGCCGACCGTGCCGAACCGGGAACCTCGCACTGCGATCGGTCTTCATGCAGCCAGCATTTACGGCGATTCCGAAATTCGGCGTGAGAACGATCTGCTCAAGCAGCAGGTTCGAGTGTTCGAGGGCGCGCTTCCAGTGAAGCATCTTGATCCCCTGAAAGTGAAGGGGAGCAAGTGGGCAAACCGTATGGAAGAGTCCTTTGCGTCTGCAGAATTTCGAGCTCTTGAAGAGGAGATCGTGGCGGCCGGCGGCAACGTTCAGCCGATCAAGGTACGCCCGATTGAAGGAACCGACGAGTTTGAGGTCGTGTTTGGACACCGGAGGCATCGCGCATGCCGGAACGCGGGGCTGCCCGTTCTAGCGATGATCGCGCCAATGGACGATGCCAGTCTATTTGCCGAGATGGATCGGGAGAACCGGGAGCGCGCAGACCTTCGCCCGTTCGAGCAAGGCATGCAATACGCACGAGCACTAGAGGAAAAGCTCTTTCCGTCCATCCGCAAGATGGCTGAGAAGTTGGGCGTGGATGCATCGGGCGTGAGCAGGCTGATCGCGATGGTGGACCTGCCGCGCGAGATACTGAAGGCTTTCGCCTCCCCGCTTGACATCCAGTTTGACTGGGGAAACAAGCTGGCGATTGCGCACACGGCATCTGCCGACCGCGTACTGGAGGAGGCCAGGCGTATTGCTGATGAGCGTGAGCGCGGTGTCTCAATCCCTGCGGCGAAGGTTTTCAGCCGCCTGGTATCTGCGTCGCCGACAGTGGCAGCAGCGCCGACTGAGTTGACTGGGACCGAAGGAAAGGCGGTTGTGAGGTATGGACGAGGAGGTTCAGCGAAGATCCATATCACTGGGCTTAGCAAGGCCAAGGTCGCTCAGCTGGACGGGCTGATTTCTAAATTTTTGGAGTCGGAAGGTTAGTCGAGCCGCACACAAACGAGCCCGCAGATGCGGGCTTTTTTTATGGCTTGGAGGTGGGCTGTATCGACTGGCAGCAGGTGTGGAGTGACTCCACACCCGGTGATTGGCGGAGGTCTGAACCTCGCGAGTTTTTCCCGATTCTGGGGTGACTGGCGGTCATGGCTTCGGAATGAGGACGTTCGATGGGAAGGTGTGGAGTGACTCCACACCTTGATGCGACCGGTGGGTCACCGTGGGATGCATTCTGGGGTGTGGAGTCACTCCACGCTTGGTTGTCCCCGAGGCCTTTGTTCCTTCCGCGGATGGCTCGGAGTGGTGGAATGAGCAAAGGCTCTGCTTGCAGCGTTCGGCCTTAATTTTTAGTTCTGGCAGAGTAGGTGTGGAGTCACTCCACACGCAGTCGGTTTGTAGCGGCAGCGGGGCGTTGGTGGTGTGGCAATCCCGCGGTTAGGACTCAGTCTCCCTCCTTAAACGGGAGGTAGGATGCACCGGAGCCTAGGGGTGTGGAGTGACTCCACACCCCAGTTTGGTGAACCTATATGCACTTCCCTACCAGCAGCCGAAGGTGTGGAGTCACTCCACACCCCTGCGAACGGGCTGATCTGCCCGCACCTCAGGCAGGCGAAAAAAAAGCCACCTGCAATGCAGGTGGCTTCGGCTGGCCGCGGAACAAGTCCTGGGCGAATTGCTAGTGAAACAATCTCGAGTGCTGTTCATCCGTCACGCTAATGACGATTCCGGTCAAGGCGCAGACATGGATGCCATCGGCAATGGACGATAGGTAGGTGTCGCTGTATGCCTCGTGTGCGTCTGAGCCAGGCAGGTAGCCGGCGCTGGTAGCGGCTGCGAAAGGGCTGAGAAACTGAGACCCCGCTTGCAGGCCGCAAGCTGCTGTGAAGGCTTCTGCCATCGCGTCAAAGTTGAGGGTGGCTGGAGAGTCTGTCGAAGTCATGGAGAAAATCCTCTGTAGGGTAGGGTAGGGGCGGGAGGTGCCATATCCCGGTACTTGACATATCGGAGGAGGTAACCGTAGGGCAACCTCCAAAGCCGAAGAACCACCACGACGCCCAAATGGTGCCAGCGTGGCGTATGTGGCAATGCGGTGCCGCATTGGCGTCGCTGCCAACGTGGCACCAAAGTTGCGCCAACGCGGTCGTATCGCTCTCGTTGGCGGTGCGCTTTTCGGGAAGTTGCGAGCAATGCTGCGTGAAGAAATCACGGACGAAGGTGAAAGACGCTGTTCGGTCGGAAGGTCAGCAGCGGCTTGTGCGCAGCCGCGTAAAGACGGACCCATACAGCCCGCTCTACGAACTCGGTCGGGGCAAGGCATGGCAGATGCACGCCTAAACGTGCGAGGAAGCACTGGCGTTGGAGAGAGGAAGCAGGCGCTCGGCCGAGCAGCACGGAGCTTCGGAGTTGCCACACTCTGGCGTGCCAGCATGGCCCGACCAGGACGGGTTAGCCCGGGACCCTAAGCGACAAGGAGGGTTTCTTTTCGCCCGGCATTCATACCTGGTCGGAACTTTGCGATCCATTGATCAACAGGCTCGGGCCTCCCAAACAGGAATCCCTGCAACAGCTCGCACGCACCACCGAAGAACTTTGCCTGTTCGATGGTTTCGATGCCCTCTGCAACGATGCGAAGCCGGAGCTTGTTGCAAAGCTCGATTACGGCATTGCAAACGATCGCGTCGCGCTCCCTGGACGGAGCATCGCGTACCAGCGATCGATCAAGCTTGAGTTCATGGATGGGGAGCTTGGCAAGATGAGCGAGCGAAGAATAGCCTGTTCCAAAGTCGTCCATCGACAGCGAGATGCCCAGGCTCGCCAGAGACTCAAGCCGCTCAACGACTTCGGTCACCGGTCTCTCGAAAAGACTTTCGGTGATCTCGAGAGTTAGGCGCGCTGGTGCCAGATTGTGGCGATTCAGTGAGTCGCTGACCGTCCGGACAAAGTCAGGTCCAAGAAGGTGGCGTGGGCTGATGTTGACCGAAATGCGTGAGGGGTGCTGATGCCTAGAAAGAACGCTGCAGCTGCTCTCTAGGACCCATTGCTCAAGCTCTCCCATTAGCCCAAAGGTCTCCGCAACTGGAATGAACGCAGCTGGCGCAAGGATGCCGTGCTCAGGGTGGGCCCACCGGACGAGGGCCTCGGCGGCCGAGACCGCGCCGCCCGCATCCACCTGGCCTTGAAGGAATAGGCGGAGCTCACCACGTCTTATCCCGCGGGCAAGGTCGCCGGCGAGTGCGGGGCCAGAAGCGAGCGGTGGGAGAACCTTGGACAGGTGCATAGGATCCTCATGCCGGGCAGGAGCTCGCCATCAGTGGGCAAACTTGCCGTTTGTTTGTTGCGTACCAATTGACTGATAGCGTGAATTTTATATTTGTTACGCCAAAAATGAAAAACCCCGTGCACTTCGCAGTGGCACGGGGTTTTGATACGAGCTATTTGCTCTTTGCGGCCCTTAGGCGCGGTCTTTTCTCACATGCTCGATGAACACCGAAGCGAGCCCAGAAATCTCGGTCCACGGGAATCGGCATGGTGGTCAAGCAGTCCAGGTTTACAAAGGCACCGTGGTGCTCGATTTCACCTTTCGTGAACAGGTTCCAGAGTATGGAGCTGGCCGCAAGTGCCATCGCTGGGTTGATGAACAACGCCTGCTTCTGCAGTGCCTCTGCGAGGGAGCACGACGGCGTGTCATCCTCCATGTGGTCCTGGCCACTGTCGATCAGTGCCGGAAACATCTCGCCCACGTGGGGTAGCCTCGTTGGGTCTGGTTCCGTTCGCCGGCGCCCCTGAACCTCCCCCAGCAAGATCTGGCCGTCGGAGGATCTGTTGCCCATGTCGAGGTAGTACGTGTGATCGCGCCTCGAGTTTTCGATGGCTGACAGGATCGCTCGGCGCGCGGTCCGGTTGTCCACCGCGCCTATGACTAGGTCGAAGTTCGAGAAGCCCTCAGAGTTGTCGCTGACGCGATCCACTATCGCTGTCCACGAGACCTGCGCTGCCATGTTTGCCCGATTGATCAGCGTGAAAGCCTTGTAGCTTCCAACGTCGCAGGGGTAGAAGGCCTGACGGCCCACATTGGATGGTGACACAACGTCGTCGTCGATCAACGTGACGTGGAGCCCTCCAGGATGGCCAAGAGCAACCATGGCTCGATGAAGGTTCATCAGGTTCTCCAGCATCCTCGATCCAGTTCCTCCAGCGCCCACGAGCGCTACCTTCACCTGCTTCTGCGCGAGCCTTCCATTCAGTTGGTGCTTCATCGCGGTGCCCCCTCGATGATCTGGCCCAACTGGAACGATCCATCGGAACCGAGCTTGAGCTTGTAGTGCAAGCCCGCCACGCAGAGGCGCATTGCCACTGAGACCGTTGTGTCCAAGTCGCCAAAGACCGCTGAGACCTTCACGCTCCCGGCGTCGTCCAGGTCATCGACTGACGAGAATCCTGCAGGAAGGCGCCCGTGGCTGTGGATGTCCACGACCGCGATCTCGCCGGGCTCCAGTACCGGATTCCGATAGTCGACTCGGGTAGGAGAGGCGCTGAGCGCGTCTCTCATCGCGAGCCGCCAACTGTCAGTCGATGGGGCCCAGACAAACAGGGCTGCGCACTCATTCGGCATGGCCTGGCGAGCTTGCTCGGCAAACGCTTGCCAAATGGCGATCGGCGGGAACGAGCATTTCCACTCGACCATGGGCTTCAGAGGCCCATAGGGCAGGTAGATATCCGAGACTGCGACCCGGTGGCGCAGAGCCAGCCAATCGCTGCTCAAATCCTGCCACAAACCGTCGCTGGCCACTGCGTAGCTGACCGGAGCATCGTCCTGAAAGGGGAGGGTGCATTCGGTGGTGGCCACGCGCAGTGGGAACGCTTGCTGGATCATTGAATCCATGCTCATCAAAACTCTCCTTCTGGTCGTTCGAGACCTGCTAGGCGATCGCGTGTGTTCACTTCGATCAGGTCACCCACCGTGAGGCGAACTGCAGCGAGGCGACTCGTAGGGAAACGCCGGGTTGGCTTTTCCACCTGCGACTTCCAGAACGCCGCGGGATCGAGGCCTTTGACAAGGCGGTCCTTCTGGCTGAAGTTCGGGTGCGTGAACGACGAGCCAAAGAACATGTCTTCCCACGCCTTCGGCTCGAATGCACGCTCCGCAGTGGGTGTGTTTGCGTTCCCCACACAGACCTGGCCGCTGCCCCAGACGTTGAAGAATGGCGCTTGGAAGAGCTGTGTCTCAGGGGTTGGGCGTCCGGCACACTTCACTGCATAGAGATGCAGGTGTTGCGCATCGATGGTCATCCATACCAGGGCGGGGACTGGGCAAATCGCGTGTCCATCGAAGGACGCCTTGGAAGTGGACGACTTCTTGAAGAACATCGAGCGGTGCCCTGGCGGTGTCCACCAGACGAGCCGGTCGGCACCCTCCGCGAGCCGCGTGTCTTCGATCCAGCGGACGGGCTTTCTGACAGCCTGCTTAAGCGCAAGCTGTGCGTAGATCAATCCCAGATCCTTTTCGGTCATCAGCCTTCCAGGCGTCACCTCAGGGCGCTCGCGAATGACCGCCACTTCATGCACGGTCGCGTAGTCGAAGACGTCACACACGCTATCGTGGGAAGTCCTTCCTCCGTAGAGCAGGATGGCGCCCTTGAGTAGCGATACCGGTGCACTGCTTTGTGCGCTTACTCCCATCATTTGGAATCCTCCTTAAAAAATGACATGAACCTGCCGAGGCACGAGTGGAGGTCGATGAATGCCTTGAGGGCACGCACTCCGGCCCTCATCGCCTTGGGGTCCTCCGTTGATATCCGCCAGGTCCTGAAGGAATCGCGGTACTCGCTCTCCTGAAGCCACCGTTCGGAGTGCTCGACGACTTCCATGCAAACCTCGGGCGTATCCCAGACCACAAAACATGTGGATCCGAGTGCGTCAAGGCCTTCCATTTCGTGACCATCGGGAACATCTCCGTGGCTCTGGTCCCACTCGCCAAGGCGATGTCTTCTGCTCGCGTTGCAGAGGTCCAGGCCTGCGGCGACAACGGATTGGATCTCCGGGTCGGAGCAGGCCTTGAGCACTTCTTTTGCCTCTTTCAGGGTCATGCGTCGCGGACGATGCTGAGAGGCGCCTTCCTTGACGCCATACATCCAGCCGTGGCCCCCGGCCGCTGCGGCAAAATGTGATGGCCATACTCCTGAAAACTGCTCCTGCAGCTCAGCCACAGTGCCATTGACAGCTTGGTCTTCCCGTATGAACTCGGCGGCACCTTCGTCAGAGTCGCCGTCAAACCAACCGGCGAAGTACGCCGCGTGGCGCTGGAAGCTGAATGAGTACATGGGATAGCAAAATCCGGCGTCCTCGATCAGGAACCAGGCCCACCATCCCAAACCAGCTCGGTAGGCGTTGAGCTTCTCGACCATTGGCTTGAGGCGGAATAGTGGAATGACAGATTCGGGCGTGACCTCGACATGGACAAGCTCGGGATGGGCTTCGATGGACAACTGCATTGGGAGTACGTTGTCCGAGTCGCCATTCGCGCGCAGGTAGGTGCTCCATTGCTGGGTGATCGTCACCTGTAGATCTGTGAAGTTCTCACCTACAACCGGGACTCCGGCGGAATTGGCGGCGAGGATGAACTTGGCCAAAGACGAATTCGCCTTGCTTGCCCCGTCCTGTACCCGTAGGGGCACAAGTGGAGACAAGCTAGGCAGGCACCAAGCGCCCAAGAAGGGCGCTTGGCTCAACCCCACCTGCTGAACGCCGAACTCGGCAGAGGCAGGGGATTCGAGCTTTGACGAGAGTTCACCACCTGCAGGAGGGGGATTGAACATTTCGTGCTTTCATTTACTGATTGGGGATCTGCCTGGGCCAACGGGTCGGCCGAGGCATTCGAGAAGTGACCACCCGTTGCGATTGCTTGGATGGCCTTCAGATGCGCGCTCATCCCTTGCTGCCAACAGCGCGTTGGAAGTTGTAGGTAGCGACGCCAGCCTTTGTGCTGGGTCCTTCTACAACTGCAGTGAGCAGCTCAGGGAACTGGTTCGCGAAGAAGATGCGGATCTGGTCGGGGTCCTTGCCAGGAGCAGGGTCCGCCAGGGTCATCCCGTTGTAGGTGAACTTGCGTGTGAGGACGGTGGATTGCAATGCCATATTCCCTCCTCAAAGTGTGAAAGGAACCTGCTGCGACTCACCGGCGGGGCCTGGCGAGTCGTTTCCTTCGCCACCCTCGGCGGGTTCTTCTTCCTGGAGCGCTGGCGTCGATTTGCCTGGCTTCGATTTGTTCGATGCCGCGGCCGACTTGTCTTTCGCCTGGGCCACAGCCGCAGCTGCTTGCTCCTGAATGCCCTCGAGCTGCTCTTTGAGCGTCCCGTTGACTGTGCAGTACTCGCTGATGACAGAGGCAAAGTCGGCATCGAGCTCGGTGGGCGTTGCCACAAAGCTCTTGGCCAACAGCGGAGTTCCGGACTTGCCCGCGTCTGGGAAGACGTTTACCTCGAGTTTTCCTGCGCCGGCGTCGGTCACCTTGAGAGTGATCGCGACGCCCTTGGTTGCCAGATGGTGGAGATTCTGAAAAAGCATGTTTTACCTCGTTGAAAATGCCGCGGGATGCGGCTTCAGCGGTACTTGCCCATCAGAGGGTGGTAACCAAGAAAAAAGGCCCTGCCCCCGGTGAAGGGGCAGGGCCGTTTTGGTACTGGTTCAGTGGGACAGGTTCGTCAATCGTCGCTTGGAGCGATGGTCCAGTCCCACACGCCGGCGCCGATGGCGTAGACCGTCTTTCGCGTGCCATGCACGCTGATCTCTTGGGCTGGTACGCCTTGGCTTCTGGGGTGCCTGCACCGATCACGAAGGCATCGGTCTCGGCGTCGTAAGTGAGATCGTCAACGATGTTGAGAAGGTAGTTCCCGACGGGCCTCTCCATGTGCGGTATCTGGTCATTGCCCATGTAGGCAGGGACAGCGAGGCGCAGCCAAGTTGTATCCACTCTAACCGGCCAATACACCGGGCCGACAAACGAAACGTATTGCGCAAGGAACGTTTCGCGAAGCGTGATGCTGCTGTTGTTGCTGCCAGGCGCGCGATACCGCACGACTTCGCCTGTCTCAGAGACCACCTCGACCACGTGCCGGCTTGCGTTCTCGAAGAACCCGACTAGCGGCTTCCCATCGTCCTGACGCACGTCCTTCACAAGGCGCGTACGCTCGAACGACAGCGATAGCACGGGGGTGTCGCCGTCCTGCGGCAGCGCGATGAGGACCAGATGGTCCTGCTCATAGTTGACGATGGTGGAGCCCAGTTCTGCGTGCCGGACCAGCAGGCGGCCCTGATCTTCTTTGGGTTGGATTTCGAGCTTCAGGCCAGGAGCCCAATTGATCTCGGCGGGTTGGGAGATCTTCTCGCGCAACGCGGCAATGCGTTCTTCGATGTCGCGGATTTCCTTCTTGATGTCTTCGTGGTTCATTGCACGGTCCTTTGCTTCGGGGTTGCACCGCGGGTTCGCGGCTTCGGCCGTACTTGTTCGGGACCTCGAAATAACAAAAGACTAGTGCCACCTCTCAGGCGGAGCAGCTCATTCCATCGAACCTAGTTTCCTCAACTTGCAAGTAGCTATCGGACAATTTTGGCAACAAAAAAGCCCAGCAATGCTGGGCTTTTCAAACTTCGCGCTTGGTCAGGCTAAAAGCGCCGCCATCCAGCATCATCGTAGAACACATCCACAACAGACCGCGCAGGATTCACAACGAGACCTCCAATCTCACTAGCTTCTCGGGGAGCAGATGGTGCCGTAGCCTTTGCGCCAGTACGCTCGGTATCTACCGTGGATTCATCTGCGTAGAACATCGCTGCGATAAATCCAGCCGCAACCAAACCAAGCGATCCGTAAATCGTCAAGGTATTCATGCCAATACCAAAAACCGAAGTTTCGGGCGCGTACCGCCAGCCCAAATACATGCCAACGCACCCCAGGCCCATTAGCAGCTTAATAATTGCGTTCATTTTATTCTCCGCATACTTTTAATAACTAATGGGCATTTTCCTATAATCGCTTGAATTAGTCAAGTGTTTGTTACGCATTTGTTGTGCATACTCATCACTTGAAGCGCGCACCGGGATCAAGGCCAGGACCAGATCGCGCCGACGGGATGAAAGGCTCTTGCTGGGGACCTACGAAGCTGCCTTCCGGGAAATGCGTCAATTTCGCTTCTTTTTCGGGGGGGACTTGAAGCATCCGCTCGTCGAGAATCGGTGCCTTCGCATTCGAGTTAAGGGAGAAGACCATGTGGACATTCGACGGATCGATGGAGGATTTTCGGGCGCTGCGCCTGAAAGGAAACCAAATTGACCGCGGCGCTTTTGTGGTGCTGCTTATTTTCAGCTCCGGAGCGCGAGAGCTTCGCTCGAGTATTGAGCCCAATAGGCAGCTGCGCAAGTGGACCGGGTCACCGGAGAAATCGGTGAAGCGTCTATTTGCAGCGGGCGAGTTCCGCTCGTCCGAGCGAGTGTGTAGGGAGGCTCTTCCCACCTTGGAAGCGCTTGCTGCCGCGAAGGATGATCTGGTGGTCGAGCAGATGCGCCAGCTGCTTGCATCCTCCCGGTACCTACTGGCCTGGTCCAAAGACCCAGCCGACGGGACCGCATAGTTGAGACGCGACAAAGAAAAAGGGCTGCCGGATAGGCAGCCCTTTGAATATGTGGTTAGCGACGCTACCAGCAGACCGTTCGCACCTCTAACCGGACGTTGCGCCACAGGGGCGCTTCTCAAATGGAAGCATAACACTGAGATGCCATTCTGTTCAAGCGTTAACGTTTCGTCTGTGGAAAGCGCGCTCTCAGCTGCTCGCCTCGGATCTTACCAACGGGCGAGCGCATCGAGGGCCGTTTCATCCGCAAGCTCGAAGCCCAGCTCGGCATCGCCCAGCGGGCGTGCAAGAAGCAGACCTCTCACCCCGGCCAGCGTCCATGCGACGCTCTCATCAAGGGTTTCGGACATACGACAGTTCTGACACACCCTCTCATTCGGGGAGAGATCTCATGCGGTACTCCGCCCGACCGGACTCGGACCCTCGCTGACCTGGCAGAGCTGCGGCACGCGTCCTTGGCCACAGTCCCGGAGACGATCGACTTCATCGAGCGGCAGAAACTCTATGGAAAGGGCGTCGGCTTCATCGATTTCCAACTGCTCGCCTCAACGGTGCTTACCGCCGGCGCTCTGCTCTGGACGGCTGACAAGAAGCTGTGCGCGCTAGCTCGACACTTCAACGTTGAGCACGACATCGCAGAGTAGGCCGCCTTGTCGAACTGCGACATGGCACCCCGCGTCCCCCGTCGCGCATGGACAAGAAAAACCCCCGGTGGCAATGCCAACCGGGGGTAGGGGAATAGGGCGTCGTGCGCCGGCGCCTAAAAGCGCATCATCTTGGGAACCAGGCCCCGGTACTCGAAATCCTTGATGCCTAGAACGGCATCGACGAACTCCTTCTTGGAACCATTGCGTGCTTTCACATAGCCATCGCCGAGCTTCTCCTTCAAGCCCAGCTCGATGGCCACGGCGTCAACCTCGTTCTTCGTCAGAAGAGTGAGGAATTCGCCGTTGAGTGTAAGCGACCAGCCGTACCACCTTGAACAGTCCCGCGACATCTCGCAAGATCGTGTGCACGTAAACCATCGTGGACACCATGCTCAAAGATTCAGAGACACCGAGATATGCGACGCGGCGTACCC
>NZ_JAMXAX010000136.1 GCF_023913775.1 Acidovorax facilis | reverse complement strand
CTACCTGCTCCACCACCGCCAATTTAAAGGCCAGCGTGTAGTCGCGCTGCGTGCGTTTGACACTCGATTCCATGACACATGCCCTTTTGAAAGGTCCACGTGTCAACGCTGGGTAGGACGGGTCACAGAAACGAAAAAGGGCCACCCGCAGGCGGCCCTCTCACTGTATGCAGCAAGCCGTCAGGCCCGCTGACCGATCCATTGACTTACTTCTTTTCGCCACCGGGGATCTTGCCTTCCACGCCCTTGACGTAGAAGTTCACACCGCCCAGAAACTTGTCATCAGCCACCGTGTCTTTGGCCAGCACTTCCTTGCCGTCCTGACCCACGATCGGGCCCTTCCAGATCTGGAACGACCCGTCGGCCAGGCCCTTCTTCACGGCTTCGACCTTGGCTTTGGTGTCGGCAGGCACGTCTTCGGCGATGGAGACGATGTCGATGGCGCCTTCCTTCACGCCCCACCAGCTCTGGCCCGTGGCCCACTGGCCTTCCAGCGCGTCCTTGGTGGCCTTGATGTAGTACGGGCCCCAGTTGATGACGGCCGAAGCCAGGTGGGCCTTGGGACCGTAGGCGGTCATATCGCTGTCCCAACCGAAGGCGCGCTTGCCCTTCTCTTGTGCGGTCTTGAGCACAGCAGGCGAGTCGGTGTTCTGGAACAACACGTCCGCGCCACCGTTGATCAGGCTGGTGGCGGCTTCGGTTTCCTTGGGTGGGCTGAACCATTCGTTCACCCAGACCACCTTGGTCTTGATCTTGGGGTTGACCGACTGCGCACCCAGCGTGAAGCTGTTGATGTTGCGGATCACTTCAGGAATCGGCACCGAGCCCACCACGCCCAGAGTATTGGACTTGGTCATGGCACCGGCAATGATGCCCGCCATGTACGCACCTTCGTAGGTGCGGCTGTCATAGGTGCGCATGTTTTCGGCCGTCTTGTAGCCGGTGGCATGCTCGAACTTCACGCCCTTGTTGTCTTCCGCGACCTTGAGCATGGACTCCATGTAGCCGAAGGTGGTGCCGAAGATCAGCTTGTTGCCCTGTCCGGCCAGGTCACGCAGCACGCGCTCGGCGTCGGCGGACTCGGGCACGCTTTCCACAAAGCTCGTCACGACCTTGTCGCCGAATTCCTTCTCGATGGCCTTGCGGCCGTTGTCGTGGGCGAACGACCAGCCACCATCGCCCACCGGGCCTACGTAGGCAAACGCGATCTTCAGAGGCTCGGGCTTGGGCGCCGGTGCTTCTGCCACGGGAGCCGGTGCGGGCGCGGGGGCCGGTGCCGGTTCTTCCTTCTTGCCACAGCCCACGAGGGCAGCAGCGGCCACGGCGGAGAGCGCTGCCACCTTGAGCATGGAGCGTTTCTGCAGATCAGTCATGTCGGTTTCCTTATTGAAGAAGTAAGACTTGCAAAGGTTGAGGGACGAAAACACTAATTATGGGGCGATCTACCACCGGGTAACCAGCAATTCTTGGGACCAGCGCTTGTTCACGAACCCGGATAAAACGGCTTGCCCAGCGATGCCGGCATGTTGATGCGGATCCACGCCGGATTGCGCGAGATCAGCGCCAGCACCACGATGGTGGCCACATACGGCAACATGCTCAGCAACTGGCTGGCCACCTGCACGCCCGTGGCCTGCAAGTGGAACTGCAGCATGGTCACGCCGCCAAAAAGATAAGCACCAAGCAACACCCGTGCCGGGCGCCAGGTGGCAAAGGTGGTGAGCGCCAGCGCAATCCAGCCGCGACCGGCCACCATACCCTCCACCCACAGCGGGGTGTAAACGGTAGAGATGTACGCCCCGGCCAGCCCGCACAGCGAGCCACCGGCCACCACCGCCGCCAGGCGAATGCGGCGCACCGGGTAGCCCAGCGCATGCGCCGAATCAGGCGACTCGCCCACCGAGCGCAGCACCAGCCCGGTGCGCGTGCGGTACAGGAACCAGATCATCCCCGCCACCAGCAGCATGGTGATATACACCAGCGGGTGCTGCCGGAACAGCGCGGGGCCGAGCAGCGGCACATCGCCCAGCACCGGGATCACGTATTTGGGCAGCTCTGGCAGCTTGGCCTGGACGTAGCTGATGCCCGCAAAGGCCGAAAAACCCACGCCAAACAGGCTGAGCGCCAGCCCCGTGGCGTACTGGTTGGTGTTGAGCCAGATCACCAGCACACCAAAGATGGCCGCCAGCAGCGCGCCAGCGGCCATGCCCGCCGCAAACCCCAGCCAGGTGTTGCCCGTGTGTACCACGGTGGCAAACCCTGCAATGGCGGCGCAGAGCATCATGCCCTCGGCCCCCAGGTTGACGATGCCAGCTTTTTCATTGATCAAGAGGCCCAGGGCCGCGATGGCCAGAACGGTGCCCGCGCTCAGCGTGGCGCCAATCAGGAGTGCATAGGATTCCATTACTTGCCTCCCTTCGCGGCCACCCAGCGGATGCGGTAGGCGATCAAGGTGTCACAGGCCAGCAGCGTAAACAGCAGCAGGCCCTGGAACACGCCCGTGAGCGACTTGGGCAGGCCCATGCGCGACTGCGCCAGCTCGCCGCCGATGTAGAACATGCTCATGAGAATGGCCGACAAAATCATGCCCACCGGGTGCAGCCGCCCCACAAAGGCCACGATGATGGCGGCAAAGCCGTAGCCTGCGGGCACATACGGCGTGAGCTGGCCAATGGGTCCGGCCACCTCCAGCGCGCCTGCCAGGCCCGCCGCGCCGCCTGAGATCAGCAGCGCCGTCCACAGTGCCTTGCGCGACGAGAAGCCCGCATAGCGCGCCGCTGCAGGGGCCAGCCCGCCCACCTGCTGGGCAAAACCGGCCCGCGTGCGGAACAGAAACACCCACAAGGCCGCAGCACCCGCCAGCGCCAGCAGCAGCCCGATGGACACGCGCGAGCCCTGCATCAGGCGCGGGATCTGCGTGACTTTCTCGAACGTCTTGGTCTGCGGAAAGTTGTAGCCCATCGGGTCCTTCCACGGGCCATAGACCAGATAGCCCAGCACCAGCGTGGCCACATAGACCAGCATCAGGCTCACCAGGATTTCATTGGCGTTGAACTTGTCGCGCAGCAGCGCCGTGAGCCCCGCCCACACCATGCCGCCCAGCACCCCGGCGAGCAGGATGGCGGGCACGATCCAGGGGCCGGTGGTCTTGTCGGCCAGCAGCGCCACGCCGCCCGCCACCACGGCGCCGATGACAAACTGGCCTTCAGCGCCGATGTTCCACACGTTGGAGCGAAAACACACAGCCAGCCCCAGCGCAATCAATAACAGCGGCGTGGCCTTGACCATGAGTTCACCCACGGCATAGGGCGTCTTGATCGGCTCCCAGAAGAAGACCTGCAACCCGCGCACCGGGTCTTTGCCCAGCGCCACGAACAAGGCCACACCAATCAACACCGTGACGGCCAGCGCCAGCAGCGGCGAGCCATAGGTCCATCAGCCAGAAGCCTGGGGGCGCGGTTCCAGCTTAAGCATGCTGCACCTCCGCTGCCTTGGCCTGTTGTGCGAGGTGCGCTTGGACATCGGCATGCCACAGCCCGCTCATCCATTCGCCAATGCGCTCTACCGTGGCCTCGGCGCGCGGCACGGAAGGCGACAAATGCCCCTTGGCCACCACGTGCAGCCGGTCACAGATCTCAAACAATTCGTCCAGCTCCTCGCTCACCACCAGCACGGCGCAGCCCGCATCACGCAGCGCCAGGATGGCGCCGCGAATCTGCGCCGCAGCCCCCACGTCCACACCCCAGGTGGGTTGGGAGACGATGAGCAGCTTCGGTTTGGCGTCAATCTCGCGGCCCACGATGAACTTCTGCAGGTTGCCGCCCGACAGCGACTTGGCCGCTGCGTTGGGACCACCCGCCTTCACATTGAAGCGCCGGATGATGTCCTCGGCATGCTTTTGCAGCGCGCCCACCTTGATCCAGCCACTGCCGCTGACCGCATTGGTGCGCGTGAGCAGCAGGTTGTGCGCCAGCCCCATGGTGGGCACGGCGCCCCGACCCAGTCGCTCTTCGGGCACAAAGTGCAGGCCCAGCGCACGGCGCTGGCCAGGGCCCATGCGGCCTGCGTTCTGGCCCGAGACCTGGATGCTCGCAGGCTCGGCCCGCTGGTCTTCCCCCGACAGCGCATACAGCAGCTCTTTTTGCCCATTGCCGGACACGCCGGCAATGCCCACCACTTCGCCCGCCTTCACCTCAAACTGCAGGTCGATCAAGTCCACGCCGAACTGGTCGGCACGCGGCAGCGACAGGCCCTTGACGCGCAGCACGGTGGCGCCGGTCTGCACCGCGCGGTGCTCCAGCGCGGGCGGTTCGGCGCCGATCATCAGGCGCGACAGGGAGGCATTGGATTCCTCGGCAGGGTTGCACACGCCCGTCACCTTGCCGCCGCGCAGCACGGTGCAGGCAGTGCACAGCGCGCGGATTTCGTGCAGCTTGTGGCTGATGTAGAGGATGCTGCAACCCTCGCTGGCCAGCTTGCGCAGCACCACGAAGAGCTTCTCGACCGCCTGGGGCGTGAGCACCGAGGTGGGCTCGTCCAGGATCAGCACCTTGGGGTTGGTGAGCAGCGCACGGATGATCTCCACCCGCTGCATCTCGCCCACGCTCAGGGTGTGCACGGGGCGCAGGGGGTCGATGTCGAGGCCGTATTCGGCGGCCTTGGCGGTGATGCGGCTGGTCACTTCGGCCAGCGTCAGGCTCTTGTCCAGGCCCAGCCACACGTTCTCGGCCACCGTGAGGGTGTCGAACAGGCTGAAATGCTGGAACACCATGGCGATGCCCAGGGCCCGCGCTTCTTGCGGGTTGCGCACCTGCACGGCCTGGCCGTTGAAGAACACGCTGCCTTCGTCGGGCTTGACCGAGCCGTAGATGATTTTCATCAGCGTGGACTTGCCCGCGCCGTTTTCGCCCAGCACGGCGTGGATTTCACCCGGCAGCACCGTGAGCGACACGCCGCTGTTGGCCACCACGGCCGGGTAGCGCTTGGTGATGCCCACCAGCTGAAGCCGTGGCGGCGCCGCACCAGGCGCTAAAGGATTGGAGGGAGAACTCATGCGGGGATTGTCTCTCAGTTTTACAACTTGTTATAAGAATGAAAACACCTTCTTGCGCTTGTTCAGCATACCCAGGCAGCTATTCTTTTCGTAGCGATGCAGCCACGGTTTTCACACAGTCGCGCAGCCAGGCCGCGGCGGCCGAGTGGTGCGTGCGGGCGTGCCACAGCTGGTAGTACATGAGCCGAGGAAACGGCACCGGGCACGGCAATATGGCCAGCGGAAGTTGCTCCACATACCGTTCGCAGTACTGGCGGCCGGTGGTCAGCACAAGCAAGCTCGATGCCACGATGCTGGGGATGAGGCTGAAATGCGCACAGCGCGCCGTGATGTGGCGCTGCATGCCCAGGCTGTCCAGGTGGGCGTCGATCACGCCGCGCGCGCCAGGGTGGGTGGGCGTGGGCGCGATGTGCTCGGCGGCCAGCCAGCTCTCCACATCCCAGCCGCGCCGCACGGCGGGGTGGTCTTTGCCGACCAAGCACACCACCTCGTCACCAAACAGGCGGCCCATGTGCAGATCGTCCGGCGGCTGGGGCCAGTTGCCGATCACCACATCCACCTCGCCCTGCGCCAGGTGCGCGTGATAGTGCGTGTCGGCCGACAGGGGCAGGATTTCGATGGGGCACAAGGGCGCTTCGACCTTGATGCGGGCGACGAGCTGGGGCAGGAACAGCGGGTCGAGGTAGTCGCTGGCGGCGACGCGGAAGGTGCGGGTGGCAGTGCGCGGATCAAATCCCCGCGCATCCGAAAACAAGGCTTCTGCGGAACGCAGGATGGCCCCTGCAGGCTCCACCATGCGCAGCGCAGCATCGGTGGGCATCATGCTGGCACCCGAGCGCACGAGCAGCGGGTCGCCCGCCAGGTCGCGCAGCCGCTTGAGCGCAGCCGACACCGCCGGCTGGTGCATGCCCAGGCGGACGGCGGCCCTCGATACGCTGCGTTCTGTGAGCACGGTGTGCAAGACCCTTATGAGATGGAGGTCTATCTTGTCGAAAAGGGCGTGGTCTCTCATAGCGGTGTGGGCATGGGTGCCATAAGCTTGCGCATATGCCGGTAACGGTACTGCGTTCTACCCTCTGCTGAACCTTTCCATCCAAGATCGAAGTGGCGTTTGTCATGACAACAAGACCCTTGCAATTCCTGCGCCGAGGCCAGCCCGTGGCGCTGGGCAATGTACCACCCGAGCGCACCTTGCTGGAGGTGCTGCGCGAAGACCTGGGCTGCACCGGCACCAAGGAGGGCTGCGGCGAAGGCGACTGCGGCGCCTGCACCGTCGTGCTGGGCGAGGCGCGGGACGGCAAGCTGCACTACAGCGCGGTGAACAGCTGCATCCGCCTGGCGCATTCGGTGGATGGCATGGCGCTGTGGACGGTGGAGGACCTGGCGGAAGACCCGCTGATCCAGCCAGTGGGTGATGCCCCCGCTGCGGCGCGGCAAGCCATCACCTTGCACCCTGCGCAGGAGGCGATGGTGCAGTGCCACGGCTCCCAATGCGGCTTCTGCACGCCCGGATTCGTGATGAGCCTGTTCGGCATGTACCAGAACCACGTCTGCCAGGGTGAGCCGATCACCCGCGAACTGGCGCAGGAAGAACTCTCTGGCAACCTGTGCCGCTGCACCGGTTACCGCCCCATCCTGGACGCCGCGCAGCAAATGGCGACCCTTCCCGCGATGGCGGTGAACGAACCCCTTTTGCTACAAAAATTAGAGCTATTAGCGCTTACCCATCAAGCGCCAGATGCCAATTTTTCCTATATTTCCCCCACCACGCTGACCGATCTGCTGACCGCGCGGGCCGCACACCCTGCGGCGCAGGTGGTGGCGGGCTGCACCGATGTGGGCCTGTGGGTGACCAAGCAGCACAAACAATACGAACGCATCCTGGACGTGACCCGCGTGGCCGAGCTGCGCGCGGTGAATGCGACGCTGCAGCACATCACCATCGGCGCCGCCGTCACCCTCACCGACGCCTTTGCGACACTGACGGCCCAGTGGCCGCAGCTGCACACCTTTGCCACGCGCTTTGCCGGCCTGCCCGTGCGCAACTCGGGCACGCTGGGGGGCAACGTGGCCAACGGCTCGCCCATTGGCGACTCGATGCCGCTTTTGATTGCACTGCGGGCCCAGGTGGTGCTGGCCAGCGTGCGCGGCGAACGCACGCTGGCGCTGGAAGATCTCTACACCAGCTACCGGCAGAACGTGATGGCGCCCGACGAACTGCTGGCGCGCATCGTGGTGCCCAGGCCGGGTGTCACGGAAGTGCTTCGGGCCTACAAGATTTCCAAGCGATTCGACGACGATATTTCTGCCGTCTGCCTTGTCATCAACCTTGACATCGAAGCCGACGTGGTGCGCCGCGCCAGCATCGGCGTGGGCGGCGTGGCCGCCACCCCGGTCCGTGCGCGCCAGACAGAAGCCGCGCTGACCGGCCAGCCCTGGAACGCCGACACCGTCGCCCGCGCTGCGCAAGCGCTGCAAGGCGAGTTCAACCCCATCTCGGACATGCGCGCCAGCGGCGCCTACCGCCGCACGGTGCTGGCCAGCCTGCTGCAGCGCTTCTGGCTGGAGAGCCAGGGCGAAGAGGCCGTGAGCGTGGAGAACTTCCGACTGGAGGCTGCGGTATGAACCAGCGCGAATCTCTCCCCACGGGCCTCCCGGTGAGCCGCGACGCCGTGGACGACCCGGTGGCTGCCACCGCCGACGCCCACGCCGCCGAGCCCCAAGCCCCGCAGCAGACCAGCGCACCCGCCAGTCCCCGCGCCATGGGCCAGTCGCACATCCATGAAAGCGCGCGCGCCCAGGTGGCCGGTGCCGCCCACTACATCGACGACCTGCCGGAGGTGAAAGGCACGCTGTACGCAGCGCCCATCCTCTCCACCGTGGCCCACGGCACCTTGAACAGCGTGGATGCCAGCGCCGCCTTGGGCCTGCCCGGTGTGCGCGGCGTGGTGCTGTCGTCCGACGTGCCAGGCGACAAGTTGCTGGCCGCCTTTGCGCACGACGAGCCCGTTTTTGCAGTCGACACCGTGCAGCACATCGGCCAAGTCATCGGCCTGGTGGTGGCCGACTCGGTCATGCAGGCGCGTCGCGCCGTGCGTGCCGTGAAGCTCGACATCACACCCCTGCCCGCCGTGCTGAACGTGCACGACGCGCTCCAGGCCCAGAGCTACGTGCTGCCCCCCGTGTTTGTGCGCCGGGGTGACGCCGCCACGGGTCTTGCGCAATCGGCACACCGCCTGCAAGGCGCGTTTGAGGTGGGCGGGCAAGAGCACTTCTATCTGGAAGGCCAGATCGCCTACGCGCTGCCGCTGGAGCAAAAGCAGTGGTGGATCTACTCCAGCACCCAGCACCCCGGGGAGGTGCAGCACTGGGTGGCACACGCGCTGGGCATCGACAACCACGCGGTCAAGGTGGAATGCCGCCGCATGGGCGGCGGCTTTGGCGGCAAGGAGACCCAGGCCGGTCACCTGGCCGTGTGGGCCGCCGTGGCTGCCAATAAGTTCGGCCGCGCCGTCAAGCTGCGGCTGGACCGCGATGAAGACTTCATGGTCACCGGCAAGCGCCACCCGTTTGCGTACGAGTACGACGTGGGCTTTGACGACACCGGCCGCATTACAGGCCTGAAGCTGCAGATGGCCGCCAACTGCGGTTTCAGCGCCGACCTGTCCGGCCCCGTGGCCGACCGGGCCGTGTTCCATGCCGACAACGCGTACTACCTGAGCGATGTGGAAATCGCCTCGTACCGCTGCAAGACGAATACGCAGAGCCACACGGCGTTTCGCGGCTTCGGCGGGCCGCAGGGCGTGATCGTGATCGAGGCCATCCTGGGCGACATTGCCCGCGCGCTGGCCCGCGATGCGCAGGACGTGCGGATGGTCAATCTGTACGGCAAGGATGCAGCCGATGGCCGCAACGTGACGCACTACCAGATGACGGTGGAGGACAACATCCTCCACGCGCTGATGCCCCAGCTGGAGCGCGATGCCAACTACCGCCAGCGCCAGGCCGCCATCGCTGCGTGGAACGCCACAAGCCCGGTGCTCAAGCGCGGCCTGGCCATCACGCCCGTCAAGTTCGGCATCAGCTTCACCGCCACGCTGTTCAACCAGGCGGGCGCGCTGGTGCATGTGTACACCGACGGCAGCGTGCAGGTGAACCACGGCGGCACCGAAATGGGCCAGGGCCTGCACACCAAGGTGGCGCAGATCGTGGCCGACGAGCTGGGTGTGCCGCTGCACCGCGTGCTGGTCACGGCCAGCGACACCAGCAAGGTGCCCAACGCCAGCGCCACCGCCGCCAGCAGCGGCACCGACCTGAACGGCCGCGCGGCGCAGTTCGCAGCCCGCAATGTGCGGGACAACCTGGCCTCGTTCGTGTGCGGGCTCGATGGCTGCGGCGCGGGCGCCATCCGCTTCGAGGGCGGCCAGGTGATCTCGCCCAAGAAGGTGCGCGCTTTCGACGATGTGGTGAAGGAGGCGTACGCCAATCGCATCCAGCTGTGGAGCGATGGCTTTTATCGCACGCCAAAGATCCACTATGACAAGGCCACGCTCACGGGCCGGCCGTTCTACTACTTCAGCTACGGCGCTGCCTGCTCCGAGGTGGTCATCGACACCCTCACCGGCGAAAGCCGCGTGGCGCGCGTGGACATCCTGCACGACGTGGGCCACAGCATCAACCCGGCCATCGACATCGGGCAGATCGAAGGTGGTTTTGTGCAGGGCATGGGCTGGCTGACCACCGAGCAACTGGTTTGGAACGACAAAGGGTATCTGACCACCCACGCGCCGAGCACCTACAAGATCCCGGCGACGGGGGACATCCCCCAACACTTCAAGGTGGAACTGTGGCCCGAGGCCAACCGGGAAGACAACGTGGGAGGCAGCAAGGCGGTGGGCGAGCCGCCGTTCATGCTGGCGATCAGTGTGTACGAGGCGCTGCGCAATGCGGTGGCTGCGGGACGTGAGGTGGGGTCGGACGCTGCGGCACCGGTAGTGCTGACGGCGCCGGCCACTGCTGAGAATGTGTTGCGCGCCTTGGGTAAATTGGGCGCGTGAAGGGCCTGCCGCCCGACCGTTTCACCGCACGATCCGTTCGGGCTGAGCTCGTCGAAGCCGGGGCGTCACCCTGACCGTTCGGGCCGAGCCTGTCGAAGCCAGGGTTTGAGCGCTGGATTTGCCGCATGCCTGGTTTCAGGGCGGGAGCCGGGGTGTGCGCCCGGCGGCGCAGTAACTTTCTCTTGCGTCGCCAAGAGAAAGTCACCAAAGAGAAGGCGACCCTACACGCTGCGTCCCTTCGCTTCGCTGCGGGCAACCTGCGGTGCTCGGTTTTGGCGGGGTCTCGCTAAACTCGCGCCGCTTCGCGTCACTCAAACAGACGCGAGCCCTGATCCGCCAAAACCTCCGCTCCTCGGCGCATCCTGAAGGGAACCCGGGAGCGGACATCCATTCGGGCCATTGCTTCGCTGCGCTGCGCTCGGCCCAGCCTGCGCAGCGCGAAGCGCTTGCGCCCGCGAGGTGAGGCCGAGCGCAGCAAAGGCCCGTGTGGCTGTTCGGCTGTTGGATGTTCGGGTGCCCAACCCCCTGCTGGCTGCGCCTGCGGCGGGGCGGTTGCGGGGTGGCATGGGCGTCGGAGCGCCCATGCTTCGTGCTCTGACTCGCCGCAGTTGTTCGAGCGGAGCGCCGCAGGCGCGCAGTGAGTTCTGCGGCGCACCCCGCAACCGCCCCGACGCAGGTTTGCCCCGTAGCGAAGCGCAGGGGTCGCAGACTGGGGGTCGCCTTTTCTTTGGTGACTTTCTTTTGGCGAAGCTGTTCAGACCGGACACATGGGAAACAGGTGTGCGGGGACATGGGAAACACTTCTCCTTGGCAAACCCTGCCCAGGAGAAACCTATGCCCTGGCAACCGAGAGATCTCATGACCACCAAACGAGAGTTTGTGCAACTGGCACTGCAGGAGGGCGCCAACCGGCGTGAGCTGTGTCGTCGCTTCAGCATTTCACCCAAAGCTGGATATGCGCTGCTCAAGCGTTTTGCGAGCGAAGGCGAGAAAGCTTTCACCGAGCGCTCACGCCGTCCGCTGCACAGCCCCCGCCAGACCGCTGAGGCTTTGCAATCGGCCGTGCTGGAGCTGCGCAGGCAACACCCAGCCTGGGGCGCGCGCAAGATCTGCCGGCGCCTGCAGGATCTGGGCCATGAGCAGGTGCCTGCCCCCAGCACGGTCACGGGCCTGCTGCGTCGCCATGGGCTGATCGCGCCAGCGGACAACGAGACCCAAGGCGAATGGCAACGTTTCGAGCACGAACTGCCCAATGGCCTGTGGCAGATGGATTTCAAGGGCTACTTCGAGACGGCCAGTGGCCGCTGCTCGCCGCTGACCCTGCTGGACGATCACTCTCGCTTCGCATGGCCACGACGGCTTGTAGCAAGACCGACGCTGCCACGGTCCAGACGCTGCTGCAGGGGGTCTTTGAGCGCTATGGGCTGCCTGCGCGCATCAATTCCGACAACGGCTCGCCCTGGGGCTCACCCAGCGCCCCAGGCCACCTGAGTTCCCTGGATGTCTGGCTGATCCGCCTGGGCGTGCGCAGCAGCCACAGCAGTCCGTACCATCCGCAGACCAACGGAAAGATCGAGCGCTTTCACCGCTCTCTGAAGGCCGAGGTGCTGCGAGGGAGGACCTTTGACAGCCTGGCCCAGGCGCAGGAGGCGATGCAGCGCTGGCGTGAGATCTACAACCACCACCGGCCCCACGAGGCACTGGCGATGCAGACACCGGTGCAGCACTACCGCATGAGTGCCCGACCTATGCCAACGACCCTGGCGCCCATCGAGTACGCCGAGCGCGACCATGTGCTCACGGTGGGCTGGAATGGCTTTGTGAAGTTCCAGGGACACAAGCTGCGGCTATCCAGTGCACTGCACAGACTGCCGGTCGCCTTGCGCCCGGACGATCTACACGACGGGTGCTTTGACCTGTACTTCTGTCACCAGCGATTCATGCGTCTGGACATGAACGCTCTGACGGCTTCCAATTGAGGAGGTGTTACCTATGTCCCTGCACACCTGTTTCCCATGTGTCCGGTCCATACAGGCGAAGCAAAAGAAAGTTACTCGCATGCCGGGCGACTCCCGGCCTCCGCACTCAACCCAAGCATGCGGCCCCAACCAGCAAGAACAAGCTTCGACAAGCTCAGCCCGAACGGACAGGAGTGCACCACAAGACTGCAAAAACAATAGCACCCCGCGCGCTCCAGACAATCGCCAGGGCCCAAAATCACCCCAAAACCCCAGACACCAGCCGCAAGACGCGATCACACCGCGCCGCCAGCGACTCATCGTGCGTCACCATCACAAACGCCGTGCCTTGGTCGCGCGCCAGCTGCAGCATCAGGTCAAACACGCCGTCGGCGGTGCTGCGATCCAGGTTACCCGTGGGCTCATCCGCCAGCACGCACGCGGGCCGCGTCACCAAGGCACGCGCAATCGCCACACGCTGGCGCTCGCCGCCCGATAGCTCGGCGGGTCGGTGCATCAGACGCTCTTTCAAACCCACAGAGGTGAGCACCCGCTCAGCCTCGGCATGGCACTGCGCCAGCGGCAGACGACGGATGCGCAGCGGCATGGCCACGTTGTCCAGCGCGCTGAACTCGGGCAGCAGGTGGTGGAACTGGTAGATAAAACCCAGGTGCTGGTTGCGCAGCTGGCCCTGGCGCTCGGCCGACAGCGAGGACATCTCTTCGCCCTTGAGGCGCACGGTGCCTGCCGTGGGCGCATCCAGCCCGCCCAGCAAATGCAGCAGCGTGCTCTTGCCCGAGCCCGATGCGCCGACGATGGCCAGCGTTTCTCCAGCACGGATCTGCAGGTCCACGCCCTTGAGCACGGTCACATCCAGGCGGCCTTCGGAAAAGCGCTTGGTCAGGCCCTGGGCTTCCAGGACGACTTGGTTCAAATCACTCATAGCGAAGCGCCTCGGCGGGGTTCACGCGGCTGGCGCGCCAGCTGGGGTAGAGGGTGGCCACAAAGGACAGCACGAGCGAGATGACGCCGATGGGCACGATGTCGCTGCTTTGCGGCTCGCTGGGCATCTTGCTGATGAGGTAGATGTCCTTGGGCAAAAAGCTGGCGTTCAGCGCCCGCTCGATGGCGGGCACGATCACGTCGATGTTGAACGCCACGCCCAGACCCAGCAGCAGGCCCACGCACGTGCCGATCACGCCCACCATGGCGCCCTGCACCACGAAGATGCTCATGATGCTTTTCGGGCTGGCGCCCAGTGTGCGCAGGATGGCGATGTCGGCGCGCTTGTCGGTCACCGTCATCACCAGCGTGCTCACCAGGTTGAACGCGGCCACCGCCACGATCAGCGTGAGGATGATGAACATCATGCGTTTTTCCAACTGCACGGCGGCAAACCAGGTGCGGTTTTGCTGCGTCCAGTCGCGGATCAGCAGTTGCCCGCTGAGCGTGCGGGCCAGCTCCATCGCCACCTCGCGGGCCTGGTGCAGGTCCTTGAGCTTCAGGCGCACGCCGGTGGGCCCTTCCAGGCGAAAGATGCGCTGCGCGTCCTCGTGGTGCAGCATCACCAGCGCCGAGTCATATTCATAGTGGCCCGAGTCAAACGTGCCCGCCACCGTCATCTGCTTGAGCCGTGGCACCACGCCCGCAGGCGTCACCTGCCCGGCCGGGGCGATCAGGGTGATGACATCACCGGCCCGCACACCCAGCGAGCGCGCCAGTTCGCCGCCCAGCACCACGCGGAACTCGCCCGGCACCAGCATGTTCAGCACCTGCTCGTTGGTGGCGGCCAGGTCGGTCACGGCGCCTTCCAGGGCCGGGTCGATGCCGCGCACCAGCGTGCCCTTCATGTCCTCGCCGCGTGCCAGCAGCGCCTGCGCGGCCACAAAAGGCGCAGCGCCGACCACGTTGGGGTTTTGCCGCGCTTCGGCCAGCGTGCGGGCGGGGTCGGGCAGCGCTGCGCCCTGGGGCGCAAAGATCTCGATGTGCGAGACCACGCTGAGCATGCGGTCGCGCACTTCCTTCTGAAAGCCGTTCATCACGCTGAGCACGATGATGAGCGCCGCCACGCCGAGCGCGATGCCCAGCATGGACACGCCCGAGATGAACGAGATGAAGCCGTTGCGCCGCGTGGCGCGGCCGGCGCGCGTGTAGCGCCAGCCCAGGGCCAGTTCGTAGGGGATTTGCATGGATAAGGAAAGAAGGCACTGCAGAGTGCGGAATGCACGCCACAGGCCGGCCAGATTGTGGCATCCCGGACAATAGGCCCATGTCGGACACCAACCATTTGCTCATTCCCTACGCCGCCAGCGCAGCCACCGGATGCCAGCAAGCCCTGCAGGGCCTGGCCCTGCCCCACCTGGACCGGCTTCTGGCCCGGCTCAGCCCCCATCCCACCCACAGTGACAGCGGCGAGGAGACCAGCTTCTCCGCCCCCCACGAACGCGCCCTGGCGCGCGCGCTGGGACTGCCAGCGCAGGACGGGCGCATCCCCTGGGCCGCGTGGCACCGCCACCAGCAAGTGCAGTCACCCAACGGTGACGCCTGGGCGTTTGTCACGCCCTGCCAGTGGCAGGTCAGCACCGACCACGTCACGCTGCGCAACCCCGAGCACCTCGCGCTGGATGACGCCGCATCGCGCGCGCTGCTGGCCATCGTCTCGCCCTGGTTTGCCGAAGACGGCATCACTCTGCACTACGATCAGCCCACACGCTGGCTGGCCTCCAGCCCCCTGTTTGCCGACCTGGCTACCGCCTCGCTGGAGCGCGTGCTGCAGCGCGACGTGCGCGCCTGGATGCCGGACGCAAAGGCGGCCCGGACCCTGCACCGTTTGCACAGCGAGATGCAGATGCTGCTCTACACCCACGCCTTCAACGACGAGCGCTCGGAGCGCGGGCTTCCGGTGATCAACTCGTTCTGGGTGCATGG